>CAKTNN010000018.1 GCA_934589065.1 uncultured Oscillospiraceae bacterium | reverse complement strand
GGATCAAACTCTCAAAAAATTGTATCTAAAGCCCGAAGGCTTCAAATCAAGTTTTTGAATAATCTGCTTCTAGCATTCATTACTCAAGAATTTTCGTTGGCTGTTTTTCGCTTACGCTTAAACAATTCCATTCATTGTCCAAGGTGTTTAGTTTGTCTTAACGTTATTCAATTTACAAGGTACAGCTTGTTGCCTTCACTCAGAAAGCTTGCTAATGTTACCACGTTTTCCTCCTTTTGTCAAGACATTTTTTAAAGAAAATTTAATCTTTTCTGTTTTCTTCCTTTTTTTCGTCTTTTTGCAAGAAAAATTCCGCAAGCATAGGGAGCAAAATCCAAAGAATTACACTGACGGCAGCAGCTACTGCGCCGCTGAATGTCAGATTCATTCCAAAAAGCGCAAGGCCTAGGGCTGCCGGAAGCGCCGCACCTACTCTCGTCCCTCTCTTCCCTCCTCCCAAAAGGAAGCAAAGCAGCAGGAAGAAACCCAAGCTGAGCCCCACCGCCGTCAGGCTTTCCATCCGCCTGATTTTTCCAAAAACGGAAATGCTTCTGCTCATTTCCCAAAAGGTATTGACATGGTCGGACGCAGCCCCAGCCGGTACAACGCCCCGTGTAATCAGGCAAATAAGCAAAGCCCACGCCCCGGGCCAAAATGCGCTGTCCTTTTCCTTTTCGCCCAATGCAGGCAGCAGCAAAATCGTCAGCAGCCAGCCCGGGAACCGCGGATACTGCGGCATCAGGTTTTGAATGTGAATGTCCTGAACAGCTGCCAGCAGCACCCCGGCAATCAGCGCAAGCTGAAATAATCCCAATACAGAAGCCGCCGCCGCCACGGCTTTCTCCCCTTTCGCCGTCTGCCACAGTGCGAGGAACACCAGTCCCAGGCAGGCCCAAGGGAAAAATTCGGGCCAGCAGCCGGAGAACCAGCTGAGCACCTGTCCAATGAGGGCCGCGTTCCATAAGGCTTGAAGCAGCTCCATCCATTTAGGGATTCTCTCCGCTCTGGGGAGCCTGAGCAGCACCCAAGCAAGGGCCGCCATCAGCATCACATCCACCCAGTTTTCTCCGGAGGCTGTCTGAATCAACGCTGCCGCCTGAATTGCCGGAAAGCACAGCCAGGTTTTATTCTTCAAGCTTTACCCGTCCCTCCGAATAAATCACTTTCTCCATTTTCAGCTTCCCCAGTCGATTCAAGGGAACTCCCCCGGTATGACTGCGCAGAAAAGCCGCCGCTTCCTCAGGGTTCACATTCTCCCCCACTCCGAAGGTCAGGGTACCGGGGCGGAACCAATCATTGAGCCCATTCCAGTTTTCCTCCGTTTGAGGAGCCAAGAGCAGATAATCCGCCGTTTCCAAAAACACCTTCCCCGGCGCACCGGCTTTGAGATCCTCCATTGCGTCGCTGAGGGTTTCTCCAATTCCAAAGTTCCCCGTATCCGTCCGGGCCACGATTTCCCCCTGCTCCACCGTCAGGCTTACCAGTTCCACAGGAAGCAGCTCACCAATATCGGTTCCCTCCCCAGGAAAAACCAGGGCAGCCGCCACCAGCGCCAGCAAACACAGCCACTTTTTCATCTTCGCTTTCTCCGATCTTCCGGATACAGTCTGGCATTGCGAAATGCATCCGTTACCAGTCGCCCACGGAGAATATTTTCTCCCCCGGCGCTATGGAAGGGCGCCAGATACGGCACATCCAGGCAGGTAAGCCCCGACAGATGCCCCACCAGTAGAATCAGCCCCAGACTCACCCCAAAAAGGCCCGCCAAAGCGCCCAAAATGCCGATGCCAAACCGCCACACACGAATGCCCTCTGCCAAATCCCGATTGGGAAGCACAAAGCCGCAGACCCCTGCAATACTCACAACAATCAGTGCCCCCGGAGACACAAGCCCCGCGTCCACTGCTGCCGTCCCCACCACAATGCCCCCAATGGTGGACACCGACTGTCCGATGGCCTGAGGCAGATGAATGCCGGACTCCTGGAGCAATTCAAAAGCCAGCAGAAGACTGAGCACCTCTGCCGTAGCAGAAAAGGGGACATTCTTTTTACTCTCAATAATCGTCCTCAGGAGGGGCAGCGGTATCATTTCCTGATGAAAAGCCGCCAGAGCAACATAGATTCCCGGCAGCAGCAGGCTGAGAATCAGCGCCCCGTAGCGCAGAACCCGCAGGCAGGAGGCAGTGATATAATCCCGGCTCCAATCCTCCTGGCTCTCCATCAGATAGCCCAGGTCTGCCGGAGCCAGATATCCCAGGGGCAAACCGTCTACCAAAAGGCCTATCCGTCCGTCCAAGAGTCCTGCGCAGAATTTATCCGCCCGCTCGGTATACTGTACCAAGGGAAAGGCCGTTTTTCGGGAGCCGGTGACAAACTCCTCCACCGCTGCAGGGGACAGGAAAGAATCCGTATGAATTTCTTTCAATCTTTTTTTCATACGCTCTACCAAACTTCTGTCCGTTACCCCTTCCAGATATGCCACCGTCACATTGGTCAGACTTTTTCTGCCAACGCGGGTTTCATAAAGCCGCAGCTCCGGTGACCGAAGATGCCGCCGCAGCAAACTTGTATTGGTACGCACCGTCTCCACGAAAGCATCCTTTGGCCCCTTAACGGTGTTCTCCACCTCCGGAGCAGAAATTCCCCGTTTCTCCCCGGTTTTTACCTCAAAGGCAATGGCCCCCGCCTCCGGGAATAGAATCACGCAAAAACCGTTTACCAGCTTCATTGCCACGGTATCCAAATCCCGGCAGGGATCTGCCACACTGTTGTAAACCTCTCCCCGAAGGGCGGCGGTATAAAGGCCCTGGATGGTATCCCCCCGAAGGTTATCGGAAATAGGCTTTAGCACATATTCCGAGGTGTCCGCCCCGGAAGTCAGGCCATCGATGGCGTAGGCATAGAGGGTAAATTTCCCACATTTCAGAGTACGGACGATAAAATCACCGGCATCCCGGAAAATGTGGCGTATATTTGCATCGTTTACCTCTCCAAAATACACGTACCCTCACCTCTTTCATAGAATGCCGCGGTTTTCTCGTTTTATGCAAAAGAAAAATGCCATTGCAAGCCGCCGCATCGGCTTGCAATGACATTTCTTTGTGAAGTGTTTCTTTTTGCAGCAGTCCCGTATTTGTGAGGGGTATCCCTTGCCGTCTCAAGCGTCCGGGATAAGATTGTCACACCAGCGTGCGCGCCGGTTCGCAACGATTTTTACGTGTCTTTGAAAGCGGGGTTACTGCGCGCTGGGCACAACCTCCGGGCCGATGGGGCAATCGTAACCGGCAGCTGCCGTCTCGTCGAATTCCTCCCGGGCAGCTTTCAGGAGCTCCGGCTTTTCCATCAGGTCTGCCGCCGCACCTGCCAGAGCCTTGGCGGCGTACTTAAGGCCCTTGTGGGCAATGCCGGATTTTCCAACGGCAACCACCTGCCAGCTGTGACCCGGAATCTTGGAGGGCCAGGTAGCCGTATTGAACTGGGCCGTAGGCGTCAGCCAGCTGACATCTCCCACATCCGTAGAGCCAGGGCTATAGGGGCAGGCCGGGTAATAGGGCACCACAAAGTCGTTAATATCCTTTTGCCCCTTATCAGACAGTGCGGCGATTTGCTTGCGCAGCACCGGGTTGGTATCCACATTCTCTCCGGGCAGGCCCTCGTGGGGATAGGTCTTTCGCAGGTCTGCCGCAAAAGCCCACTCTTCCTGGGTATATTCCGGCATAGGCGCTTCCAAAAGGTTATTGTACAGCAGCTCTTCCAGGACGGTATTGGACAGGGTATCGGAGGTTCCGTCCAGCTGGTGCCAAGTAACGGTCGTGCCGGACATCAGCGCAGCGCCCTTGGCAATATCATTCACTCTGGCAAGGAGCGCCTTTGCTTTGCGGACGGTTTCCGCCCGCACCATGTAAATCAGCTTTGCCTTTGGCTGCACCACATTGGGGGAAATACCGCCGGCATCGGCAATGGAATAATGGATAGAGCACTTGGGTTCCATGTGCTCCCGCAGGAACTGCACGCCCATGTTCATCATTTCCGCGCCATCCAACGCCGAACGACCATCCCAGGGATTTCCGGCTGCATGGGCAGCCACGCCCGCAAATTCATAGACCATTTGCAGGCAAGCCGCATTGGAGCCGGTGGTGACCTCGTTGGTATAGCCTGGGTGCCAGGTAATGGCGGCATCCAGGTCCTTAAACAGGCCATCCCGGGCCATAAAGGTCTTTCCGGCGCAGCCCTCCTCGCCGGGGCAGCCGTAGAAAATCACGGTGCCCTGGAGCTTACCCTGGGCAATGGCATCCTTGATGGCAATGGCAGCACCCAGGCTGGCAGCACCCAGCAGATTATGCCCGCAGCCCTGACCGCTTCCATCCTCTACCAGGGGCTTTTTTTTCGCTACCCCAGGCTGCTGAGAAAGGCCGGACAGTGCATCATACTCCCCCAAAATGCCGATTCTGGGCTTTCCGGATCCGAATTGCCCTGAAAAGGCCGTGGGAATGCCGCAGAGATTCGTTTCCACCTGGAAGCCCTCTGCCTGCAACAGCTCCACATAAGCCTTGGTGGACTTGTGCTCCAGCATAGAGAGCTCTGCATATTCCCAGATTTTGTCGCTGAGTTCCAGAATCTCCCCGGATTTTGCTTCAATAGTTTGATATAATTCCTGTTTATCCATAGCTTACAGCACCTTTGCCAGGAAATCCTGGAGACGGGGATGGGTGGGATGATCGAACAGGTCGCCGGGCGCGCCCTGCTCCAAAATATTACCCTCTGCCATGAAGAGCACCCGGTCGGATACTTCCTTTGCAAACCGCATCTCGTGAGTGACGATTACGCTGGTCATGCCGGTGGACACCAGGCCCTTGATAACATCCAGCACCTCGCCCACCATTTCGGGATCCAGTGCGGAGGTGGGCTCATCAAAAAGCATCACATCCGGCTCCATTGCCAGAGCCCGAACAATTGCCAAACGCTGCTTCTGGCCGCCAGAAAGATTGCCGGGCATTTCATCGTACTTATCCAGCAAGCCTACCCGGCTCAGCAAGTCCTTTGCCATCTGGTTGGCCTCTGCCTCGCTTTTTCCCTTGAGCATCATAGGGGCCAGGGTGATATTCTTGGCAACCGTCAAATGGGGGAACACATTGAAGTGCTGGAACACCATACCCATCTTCTGGCGGTGAATATCAATGTTCACCTTGGCGGGCTTAGGCATTTTCCCCTCTTTGATCAGATGCTTTTCTTCCGCAGTGAGGTTGCCGGTAATTTCCGTACCCTCAAAATAGATTTTCCCCTGCTCCGGCTTTTCCAGCAGATTCAGGCACCGCAGGAAGGTGCTCTTACCGCCGCCGGAGGGGCCGATGATAGAGACAACCTCTCCCTTTTCAATCGTCTGGCTGACGCCCTTCAGAACATGGAGGTCGCCAAAGCTTTTATGCAAATCAACGGTTTTAATCATTTCCATAATCAGAGCATTCCTTTCTCTATGGGGTGCGCATGCTTGCGGTTCGAGTAGCTATTGGGGTTTGCCATCTTCTTGCCGAACTTATCCACAATCTTGCTCAGGGGGTAAGTGACGCACAGGTAGATGATGGCAACAATGGTCAGGGGCTCCAGGGTCAGATAGGAAACGCCCTTTACCACCAGGTAAGAGGTCATGATGTCTCCCAGGAAGAAGGTGGACGCCAGGGAGGTCTCCTTCAGCATCATAATGAATTCATTGCCCAGGGCCGGGAGAATATTCCGCACTGCCTGGGGCAGAACGATTTTGATCATGGTCTGGCCCTCGCTAAACCCCAGGGAACGGGCAGCCTCTGTCTGTCCCTTGTCCACAGCCTGAATGCCGGAACGAATAACCTCGGAGACGTAGGCAGAAGAATTGATACACAGGGATATGGAAACCCACATAAACTGGCTCAGCTTGAGGAATGTAAAGATATTGGGGAGCACAAAATAGAACACATACAATTGCAGCAGAATAGGCGTGCCCCGGATGACCTCGATATACACGGAGGCAATAAATCGGCAAATCTTAAATTTGGACATCTTGAGCATGGCAATCAGAGTGCCCAGCACCGTGCCGAGGGACACGGAAATGATGGTTAGAATCAGGGTGTTTTTCAGGCCGGTAAACAGAAAGAGTTTCCAGTATTTGCTCCAAATGCTCGCCATATTGGGAAGAAACAGGCTAAAATCCATAACTAAATTCCTTTCAATTTTTATATTCAACTATTTTCTGTTTTTCTTTTCAAAGTAGCTGCCGCTGCGCTGAAAAGGAAAGCAGAGAAAGGCTTACAGAACCGGCAGCCGCCGGGGGCTGCCGGTTTTAAGGGTCTACGTCAGATTACTCGGTAACCACGTTGCCCTGGTCATCGAAGGACTGCTCGATGCCGGAAATGGCCTTTGCTTCGCTGTACCAGGTTTCCCACTGATCCTTGGAGGAAGCCAGAGCGGAATTGACGGCGGCGGTCAGCTCATCGGCACCCTTCTGCAGCAGGATGACATTGCCGGTGTACTTCTCGTCAACAACGAATTTGAAGCCGGACATGGCAACCTCGGGGTTGTTGGCAATGATGGCGTCACCGTTGCCCTTGGCAACTGCGATGCAATCAAAGTCGCCGTTCTTCAGCTGCAGAACGCCGGTACCCAGGTCGGTGAACAGCACCAGCTCGGTGTCCGGCAGCTGCTCAGTGGCGAGGGACTGCTGCAGGGAAGCATTCTGTGCGCCGATCTTTGCGCCCTTCAGAGCGTCGGCAGTGGCGTACTTGTCACCGTTAGAAGCCAGGGTGATGAGCACCTGCTCGTCCTCGTTATCACCAGGGTGATAGTAGTTGGAAACATTGTAGTTCTGAGCCCGGTCTTCCGTCCAGCTGAAGCCGGAAATTGCCATGTCTACGGTGCCGGCATAAACGGCGGTCTGGCAAGCGTCGAAGCTCATAGGCATGACCACCAGCTCCAGGCCCATGCTGTCGGCAACGTACTTTGCCAGAGTCAGGTCAAAGCCAACGTACTGGTCCTGCCCCTCCTTGGTGGGGTCCATAAACTCCATAGGAGCAAAGTCCGGAGAGGTTGCTACGGTGAGCTTACCGGAGGTGACGGTTTTTGCGCCGGTGGAGGCGGACTCCTTAGAGCCGCAGCCAACCATCATGGAGGCCAGCATCAGAGCTGCCAGAATCAAACTAACGATCTTTTTCATTTTCATTTTCTCCTTTGCTTTAGGATTGATTGATGCTCGTATTATAGTATGAATATTATTCAATTTCAATTGATAAAGCATACAAAGCTTTCCTATTATTTCTCCCCCGGTAATATGCAAATCGTACATATTATTCACATTTTGTATGTATATTCGGTTATTCTTTTAAGTTATTCAATGAATTTATGTATATTGTCTTTCTGTCCCCCAGCCTTTTAGTGAATAATATACAGTATATTTCTTTATAAATGAATATCGTAAAACAGGCTGACATAAATATCTATTGGTTTCCCCCCGCCCATCAAAAAAGTCATTGCGACCCAGCGCCGCAGCGCTGGGTCGCAATGACTTTTCTTTTTCCTCTTGCTCCTTGAAATCCATCAGGAGAGCAGAAGCTTATCGTCTGCTTCATCGGAGCCGGAAGCCTTGCTGAACAGATCCAGCAGCTGCTCTACGGTAAGCTTTTTCTTTTCTTCACCGGATACATCCACCGCCACATGGCCGTTGTGCATCATGATCAGGCGGTTGCCGTAGGCAATGGCATCGCGCATATTGTGGGTGATCATCATGGTGGTCAAGTGATCCTTCTCCACAATCCGCTGGGTAGCTTCCAGAACCTTGGCTGCGGTTTTGGGATCCAACGCTGCCGTGTGCTCATCCAGCAGCAACAGCTCCGGCTTTTGCAGAGTTGCCATCAGCAGAGTCAAAGCCTGGCGCTGTCCGCCGGAGAGCAGGCCCACCTTGGCAGTCATCCGCTCCTCCAGGCCCAGATCCAGCACCTTTAGCTGCTCCATATACCGCTCCCGGTCTGCGGCAGTAATTCCCTTCCGCAGGGTGCGGCGTTTGCCCCGGCGATCCGCCATGGCAAGATTCTCTTCAATCTGCATAGTGGCAGCCGTGCCCATCATGGGATCCTGGAACACCCGGCCCAGGTAGGCAGCCCGCTTATATTCCGGCAGGCGGGTAATATTCTTTCCGTCCAGGATAATGGAGCCGGTATCCACCTGGATTGTTCCGGCTACGGCATTCAGCATGGTGGATTTTCCCGCGCCGTTTCCGCCAATCACCGTGATAAAATCCCCATCGTTCAGTGTCAGGTTCAGGCCATCCAGAGCGGTCTTGGCATTCACCGTGCCGGGATTAAAGGTTTTTGAGATATTTTTCAGTTCAAGCATTCTTTTCGCCTCCTGCCATCTTGGCATTTTTCTTCCGGAAGGCATTTCCCTTCCAATAGGGGATGGACAGGAACAGCGCAACAATCAGGGCGGTAAAAAGCTTCAGATCGTTGGTGTTAAGGCCCAGCTGGAGAACGATTTGCAGCACCATATAGTATACCACAGCGCCCACCACTACGGTTGCCAGCTTCAGGGCAAAATTGTGAACCACCTTGCCCAGGAGCACCTCGCCGATGATCACCGCCGCAAGGCCGATGACAATGGCACCTCTACCCATGTTTACATCGGTAGCGCCCTGATACTGGGCAAGCAGTGCACCCGCCAGGGCAACCAGTCCGTTGCTGAGCATCAGGCCGACGGTTACGGTAATGCGGGTATCTACCCCCTGGGCGCTTGCCATACGCGGATTCGCACCGGTGGCCCGCAGGGCACTGCCGTATTCCGTGCCGAAGAACCAGTAAAGGATGGCAATCAGTACCGCAAGGGTTACAATTGCAGGAACCAGAGGATTGCGCAGGGAAAGTTCCTTTACAAACCGCTGGGAAACGATCAGGTTATACTTATCCACGGAAATGGGCTGATTGGACTTACTGCCCATAATTCGCAGGTTTACAGAGTACAGGGCCAACTGGGTCAGAATACCTGCAAGGATTGCCGGGATACCGCAGCGGGTATGCAGCAGGCCTGTCACCGTACCGGCAAGCACACCTGCCAGGAATGCACACAGCAGTGCCACCCAGGGATTGCAGCCGGAGCGCATGAGCATAATGCACACGGCGCCGCCGGTAGCCAGGCTGCCATCCACAGTCAAATCAGCCACATCCAGAATACGGAAGGTAATATATACGCCGATTGCCATAATACCCCAGAGAAGTCCCTGGGCAATGGCGCCGGGCGCAGCATTCAAAAGGGGGGAGAAAAAGGACATATTGTGTTACCTCAAATCTTTCTTCAATACACAAACTCAGGGGCAGGGCGGTGGGGCCCTGTCCCTGAGCAAGTTTTTTAATTTTTAGCCCTCGATTGCCACATAGTCGTCGGGAACCGTAATGCCCAGCGTCTCGCAGTTGGCAGCATTGTACTTCTTGGTAACCTGAGGTGCATACTGCACAGGCATGGTAGAGACATCGGCCTCGCCGGTGAGGATCTTGGCAGCCATCTCGCCGGTGGCATAGCCCAGATCGTAGTAGCTAATGGACAGGGTAGCCACGCCGCAGCCGGAGCAAATGCCCTCTTCACCGGCAATTACCGGCACGCCCGCAGGCAGTACCACATTGGCAATGGCCTCGGTATTGGAGGCGGCAGTGTTATCGGTGGGAACGTAAATCACATCGCTGGAATCGCAGGCCTTCTGGGTAACGGAAGCAACATCGTTGGTATCGGTGAAGGCAAACTCGGTGCAGGTCAGGCCGGCCTCTTCCAGGCAGCCCTTGATCACGTCCACCTGATACTTACTGTTGGACTCAGCGGAGCAGTACAGCAGGCCCACATTTTTGGCATCGGGGAACAGCTCCTGGAGCATAGCAGCCTGCTGATCCAGAGGAGCCAGATCAGAGGTACCGGATACGTTGGTGCCGACGGTGCCGTTCCAGTTGTCGATTTCCAAGGCGGACGCATAGTCGGTAACGGCAGTACCCAGTACAGGAATGCTGTCGGTTGCAGAAGCGGCAGCCTGCAGAGGTGCGGTGGCGTTCGCCAGAATGAGATCCACATTGGAGGCTACAAAGCCATTGATAATGGTGGCGCAATTGGGCTGCTCGCCGGAGGCATTCTGCTCGTTAAAGGAAACGGCATCCCCCAGGGCATCGGTCAGAGCGGCCTTAAAGCCCTCAGTAGCGGCATCCAGAGCAGGATGCTGCACCAGCTGGCAAATGCCCACACTGTAAGTCTTACCGGTCGCGGTCTCCGCCTCGGCGGGTGCTGCATTTACGCTGGATGCTGTGGTCTCAGCAGAAGCAGTGGTTGCAGCAGGTGCAGTGCCCGTACAGGCAGCCATAGATACCACCAGCAAAGCTGCCAGCAGCAAAGCAAATGCTTTCTTCATTTCATTTTCTTCCCTTCATTTTTCTGTGGCGAACTTTTGTACTCCACTGGTGGAGTAAGTTCTGGTTTACTATACACCCCCATAATGGAAATGTCAACGGGGAAATGAAAGAATTTTTCAAAATAGCGTATAATATTTCATAATATTCCATTCTATTCCGGTATAAGTGTATACTGTTCTTCCGGGTTCTCTTTTTCGTATCACAATTCATGGATGGCTGCTGTGATTGCCATATTGCTTTTCCCTTGCAGATACGCTCGTGGATGTGCTATTGACAATGTTCAATACCGTCACCAACGCAATGATTGACAGGAATGCATAGACGCAGAACACAAAGGCCGTATCGGTTTCTGATGGATCCCCTTCGCACGTATCCTGGAAATTGAAAACCTCTTCAACATTTGGTCTGAATTGCCCAGGCATCTTCGTCCGTCACGTCACTTGTTGTCTGTATCATAATAAAAACGTAATTTTCTTCTCCGGTCAGACGGACAAAGGAAAGCCCGCTGATCAGGCTCATATCGTTTTCCAAAAGTAGAATATTCCCCACGTTTTCCTCCTTCTCCCCGTTTCCGGAGATCAGAAACAAGGGGCTGCCGGAAAGCGTATCCGGAAGGAACGCTCTCTGACAGCCCCAAAAAGCTTACTTCGTTACTCAGCCCGATCCATTGCCAGCTGGAAGTCCCGGGTATCGGTAAAGATTTCGTTCTTATAGGGATTCTTCTTCTGCTGGATGGCCCGGCGAATGATGATTGCCAGTGCCAATGCATTGATTGCCAGGGAAAGGACGGAAATCACGCCCTGCGCTCTGGGATCTGCGGCGGTGGGCCGCACAGCTGCATCCATCACGCCATCGGCATACAGCACGGGAATGGTTGTGAACGCACTGCGATCCTGGAACAGGGGGAATACCTGGGCAAACATACACCAGATTGCCAGGGTGTTGGCGCGGTTCTGAATCCAGCCGCCCTTATTCCACAGACAGGCCGCCACGGTAGGTGCCAGCAGCAGCGCCACGCCGCAATACCAGGAGTGGGTAGGCAGATTCAGATAGGTATACTGGAAATTCCAAACATCGTAGGCCAGGATGTACAGCCAGATCATATCGGGCCAGAGCATATCGTCCTTTTTCTTGGAGGAGTAGATGCCCCACCAACCGGTCATGCAGAAGATGTTAATCAGGCCTGCAATGCCATTGAGCCAGTTCCACCAGCCGCCGTACAGCCAGACATTCTCGCTGGACAGCCACCAGTGATCTACAGACATAGCGCCCTTAATGGCAGACTCGAAATCGCTGCCCACGGCAATCAGGATGTTAATGGCGACGATAACGAAGGGGAAGGGCTTAAACCAATTCTTCTTTCCAATGCCCCACTGATACTTGATCATCATAAAGCCGATGCAGCCGATGGTTGCAGCATAGAGCTTGGCATAGTGGAACCAACTGTTCATATACAGGTAGGTGGGATTATTCAGCGCCCACTGTGCGCCCATGGCAGCACCCACTGCCACCGCAATGAAATACACCGTCAGTGCACCGGGCAGCACCAGGAAGAAGAAAATTCCTCCCTTTTTGCTCCGGCGGGCGATCTCATTGGTGAGAATCAGGCCCAGGAACACCATTAGCCAGCCCAAAAGCTGGAAGCCCGCTTTGTCTCCGTAGATTTGAAACAGCATTTCTTTATTCCTCCTTGTTCTTTCTCTCCTCCCCATAAAGGCCGTGAAAAATGGAGAAGATTCTTTCCAAATCAGTATAACAAGTATTGAATAGATTGTCAATTGTATTGCTGCTTCAGAAATATTTTTTGTAAAAATGCAACAACCTGCTGCAAGCAAAAGCCCCCGCCACCATGAAATTCAGCAGAAAAGAAAGGCTGCCGGATAGCAGGGCCAATTCCCCGGCGGAATTAAAAACTGCCGCGCCGGCGCAAACGCCGGTGCGGCAATAACATTTCCTGCGGGCCGCTAATCCTTCGTCAGTCTCCGGCAGGCGGCGGCAAGCTCTGCCAAAGTTGAGCAGGGAATCATGGGGCACACCGCCCCCACCGCCCGGGTACTCTTCAAATATTTCCAGTTGCGCTCCGGTATCGGATTCAGCCAGAGCACCCTGCCGCTGAGCCGCTTTGCCTCCTCCAGGGCCAGCACCGCCCTGTGGGTATCCACCGTTTTGCTGTCGGAAAGGATTAAAAGCGTTGTAGAGCCTGTGAGGATCGGCGGGCGAAACCGGCACAGTTTCGTCAGGGCCATTCCCAAATCCGTTCCCCGTCCGTAAATGCCGGACTCCCGGACGGTTGTCCGGAATCTATCCATATTCTGCAGCTGAAAGGCATCCGCCTCTACCAGCGTTTCGGAAAACAAAAAGGTGCGGGAGCTCTCCGCCACCTGATTGAGGGACTGGATGAACCGCAGGGCAAACTCCGAAAACTGCATCATGGAACCGGACACATCGCACAAAATCACCAATCGTTTTTTCTTGGGATGCTTTTTGCGGAAGTAGAGGTCGTGCAGACTGCCGCCGGTGGACAGGCTCCTGCGAATGGTTCTCCGGAAATCCAGCTTGCCTGTATGGGCATCGGAACGGCGCTGGGCAGAAAGCTCCCCGTTGATCTGCCGGGCAACGGTTTGAATCATAGCAATTGCCTTGGGGATCTGCTCCTCCTGAAATTCTCCGATATCCCGGTAGAGCAGCCCCAGCTCCGGGTCCTGCTCCTCTACCCCCACACCGGCATTTTCCATGCGCATCTGCTGCTCCATCAAGGTCTTTGCAAACACCGAATGGATGAATTCACTGTAAAGGTGGGGGCTTCTGTCCACATTGCCTTTGTATTTTTCCAGGAACTCCCGGAGCTTCTTTCGGACGTCCTCCGGCAGTTCCCGGTAGGATTCCTTCTCCCCGTCATCCAGCCGCACCCGGTTTTCCATACGCTCCAGTTCTTCCTGTGCCTGCTGACGTTCCCGGGCGCGCTCTTCTATTTTCTCCGCCTGCTCCCTGGCCTGGCGGCGCATAGCCTCCTCCGAGAGGAAAAAGCCGTCAAATACCCGATCGAAAATCAGCTGTTCCTCCCTGGAGGAGGCATACACCGTCCGAAGGGCGGTTTTCACCGTCTCCCGCTCCTGCAAGTCCATCCCCGCCAATACTCTGACGGCATCCTCCGTATCCCTGGGGGCGGCAGCGATTCCCTCCTGCCGGAGCATCCGTCCAAATGCAGCCAGCTTTCCAATGTATACTTCATCCATGGGTATGCTCCGGGCAGCTACCGCAATGCCCCTCCCCCAGGGTTCGGATATCTTCATCGTTTTTCAGCACGAAACCAACGGTATCCCGCAGCGCATCCGGTGTCAATTCCCGAACTCCCAGGGCATCCAACGCCGCCGCCCAGTCCAGAGTTTCCGCAATGGAGGGCTTTTTCAGCAGCTCCTCCATGGAGCGGAGCTTTTGCACCGTCTGCGCCACCTGAACCCGGAGCCGATCCTCCACATTGGGAAGCTTTTTCCGCAGAATGGACAATTCCTTTTCCAAATCCGGATAATCAATGTGCAGGTAGGCGCAGCGGCGGCGCAGTGCCTCCGAAAGGGGGCGTGCCCGGTTGGAGGTGAGCACCACAAGGGGAACGCTCTTGGCCTGAACCGTTCCGATTTCCGGAATGGTAACCTGCATTTCGGAAAGCAGCTCCAGCAGGAACGCCTCAAACTCTTCGTCTGCCTTGTCGATTTCATCAATCAGCAGCACCACCGGTTTTTCCGACCGAATGGATTTCAGTAAGGGCCGCTCCAGCAAAAATTCCTCGCTGAATAGCGACTGGGTCAAAGCCTGCCGATCGGTTTCCTTTTCGTTTACCTGAATGGTCAGCAGCTGTTTTTGGTAGTTCCATTCGTACAGAGCCTTGCTTTCGTCCAGCCCTTCATAGCATTGCAGCCGCACCAACTCCCGCCCCAGAGCGGAAGCCATCACCTTTGCCACCTCGGTTTTGCCCACACCGGCAGCGCCCTCAATCAGCAGAGGCCGCCCCAGGGCCAGGGCAACATACAAAACCGTCAGCATCTGTTCATCATAGACGTATTTGGTTTCGTCCAGTTTCTCTTTCAGTTCATCCCGCGTCATGGTCTGTCTCCTTACCGGTTGTATTTTTTCCATTTTACACCGATCTCCCCTGGGGAGCAGTTGCTTCAGCAACGTCAATTCTCAGTTCCCGCAGTTCTTTGCGGAGTCTGGAGGTATCTCCCCGGAAATGGATGGCGTTCATGCCGGTGCACAGAGCAGACTCCACATTGGCAGCATTGTCATCAATGAATACGCTCTCCTCCGGCACAAGGCCAAACCGCCGGTAGAGGGCATGGAAGATCTCATAATGGGGCTTCATCATTTTCTCCTCGGCGGATACCATCAGCCCGTCAAAGCATTCACTGCCGGGAATCCGGTCAAAATATTTCCGCAAATCCACGCTGGCATTGCTCAAAAGGTAGATGCCATAGCCCTTTCCCTTCAGCTCCCGCACCAAATCCGCCATTCCTTCCATGGGCACAAGCAGCCGATGCCACCAGGAGGAAACGATTTGCTCCACAACCAGGTGCAGCCGTTCCGGAAGTCGGCGGCAAACCTGCAAAATAACTTGCTCATTGGAGATGATGCCATGATCCAGCTGCACCCATTCTACGCCGTTAAAAAGCTCCCGCATCAAAAGGCCGCTATCCTCCTGCGTCAGCTGATAGGCCGAGAGAATCTGGTCGGCATTCCAGTGAATCAGCACCTGCCCCATATCAAACACAACGGTCGTGATCTTCTTTTTATCCATATATTCTGCATCCTTTCCAGACATTTTTCACAATTCTACCACAGAATCCCCTCTCTTTGCAAGCCGGTTTTCACAGATTTCCGGGAATCCGGATTTTTCTTTTGGAAACCTATTGACTTTTGTCTTCCAGGAGAGTACGATATGGTCAAATTGAATCGCTTATGGTAGAGGCGCGGTATTCATGAGTCCCCTCCGGCAAGGTCTTGCAGCCGCCGGAAGGAAAAGGGAACGCCGCCGAAGTGGAGTTTGGTTTGCAAGAGCCGGTTCTGCTGGGCCGTCAGAGAACATCTGCCGGACTGTCACGTTTATGTGGAGCGCTATCGTAAAGGGTCGCGGCAAGAATCGTCTTACTACGTCATTTACCCTGGATCGCCTGCATAGGCGATCCAGTTTTTTGTATCCGACAATCTTCGGAAAAAAGCAAAAAAGAGGTAAAGAAAAATGAGAAGAATTGTTTGTCTGCTGCTGGCCCTGGTGCTGGCACTGTCCATGGCTGCCTGCGGCTCCAAGACCGAAGCCCCCGCAGCTACCACCGCCGCTCCTGCTGACGGCGCCGCTGCCGCTGTAAAGACCGGCGTAGAAGACGGCGTGCTGACCATCGCCATGGAGTGCGCCTACGCCCCCTACAACTGGACGCAGGGTGACGACTCCAACGGTGCCGTGCCCATTTCCAACGTGCCCGGCTCCTACGCCAACGGCTACGATGTGATGATCGGCAAGAAAATTGCCGAGGCCAACGGCTGGCAGCTGGAAGTCATCCAGGCCGACTGGGACTCTCTGGTTCCCGGCGTGCAGTCCGGTATCTACGATGCCGTTATTGCCGGTCAGTCCATGACTGCCGAGAGAAGTGAGCAGGTTGATTTTGCAGGCCCTTACTTCTATGCCTCCATCGTCTGCGTCACCAAGAAGGATAGCCCCTTTGCCAATGCCAAGTCCATTGCCGATCTCGCCGGCGGCAGGTGCACAGCCCAGATTGCTACTATCTGGTACGACCAGTGCCTGCCTCAGATTGAAGGTGCTCAGCTGCAGACCGCCGCTGAAACCGCTCCTGCCATGCTGATGGCGCTGGAAACCGGCAGCGTTGACTTTATCTGCACCGATATGCCCACCGCCCAGGGTGCCGTAGCTGCCTACCCCGATATGACCATCCTGGATTTCTCCGGCACCGACGGCGACTTCCAGTTCAGTGATGAGGTTCGTGCCGAGAACGTAAACATCGGCGTATCCGTTATGAAGGGCAACACCGAACTGAAGAACCAGATCGACGCCGTGCTCTCCACCATGACCCCCGATGATATGAATGCCCTCATGGAGCAGGCCATTGCCATCCAGCCCCTGAGCGAGTAACACCCAGGAAACTCTGCATTCCGAACCTGCCTGTGGGTCGGTTCGGAATGCTGCGTTATATTATTTATTAAGGAGAATTTAGCATTCATGGAAAGACTGATTCAGCTTGCCGCCGATATCAGCAAGCTTTGGGCAAAATACGGCCAATCCTATCTTACCGGCATGCGCAACACCCTGATTCTGGCCCTGGTAGCCACTGCCATTGGCTGTGCCATCGGGTTTGTATGCGGTGTTCTCAACACCATTCCCTGCGCCCCCGGCGACAACCCTGGGAAGAAGTTTTTCCTGAAGCTGATCCGGGTCATCGTTCGGATTTACGTAGAAGTCTTCCGGGGCACGCCCATGGTGCTGCAGGCGGTATTCCTGTATTACGGCCTGCCCTACTTTACAAACGGCGCTTCCCGGTTTGATAATATCTGGGTTGCCGCCATTCTGGTGGTATCCATCAACACCGGCGCTTATATGGCGGAGTCCGTCCGGGGCGGCATTATTTCCGTTGATCCCGGTCAGACCGAGGGCGCAAAGGCTATCGGCATGACCCACGTACAGACCATGGTAAATGTGATCCTGCCCCAGGCTCTGCGGAACATCATGCCTCAGATCGGCAACAACTTCATTATCAACGTGAAGGATACCTCCGTGATGTTCATCATTGGCTTCCCGGACTTTTTCTCTGCCCACCGGGCAGCCGTGGGCGCCAGCTATCTGTATTTTCCCTCTGCTACGGTAGAAATGGTGGGCTACCTGACCATGACACTGATCGCCTCCATTCTGCTGCGGGCACTGGAAAAGAAGATGGACGGCTCCAGCGACTATGAGCTTGTTCAGGGCGACCCTCTGGTGATGACCGCAGGAACCTATAATCATCCGGATAAGGGCACCCCCTTCGATGAGCAGAACCGGGAATACCAAAACGTCAGACACGGAAGAAACAGAGGAGAACGCTGATATGGACGATTTGATTTTGCAGGTCAACCACCTGTCCAAGAGTTTCGGCACCCACGAGGTGCTGAAGGATATTGACTTCACCGTGAAAAAGGGTGACGTCACCTCCATCATCGGCGCTTCCGGCTCCGGCAAGAGCACCCTGCTTCGCTGCATTAACCTGCTGGAAACCCCGTCCTCCGGTGAAATCCTCTACCACGGGAAGAACGTTGTGGGCCGGGGTGTGAACCAGCCGGAATACCGCAGCCACGTGGGCATGGTGTTCCAGTCCTTTAATCTTTTCAACAATATGACCGTTCTGGAAAACTGCATGGTGGGCCAGATCAAGGTTTTAAAGCGCAGCAAGGAAGAGGCCAAAAAAAATGCCCTAGTGTATCTGGACAAGGTTGGCATGACCCCCTACATCAATGCCAAGCCCCGGCAGATTTCCGGCGGTCAGAAGCAGCGGGTGGCAATCGCCCGGGCCCTGGCAATGAGCCCGGAGATGCTCCTGTTTGACGAGCCCACCTCCGCTCTGGATCCGGAGATGGTGGGTGAGGTGCTTGCCGTCATGCAGCAGCTGGCAAGAGAAGGCATGACCATGCTGGTAGTTACCCACGAAATGGCCTTTGCCCGGGACGTGAGCAACCATGTGGTGTATATGGCAAACGGTGTTATCTGCGAGCAAGGCTCCCCGGAGGCAATCTTCGGCGACCCCCAGAAGCAGGAAACCAAGGATTTTCTCTCCCGGTTTACCAAACCGTAAGACAGAAAAGTGCAATACAAAAGCGGCAGCGAAAGCTGCCGCTTTTGTTGTATACCCATTGTATTTCTCTACTGCCGTTACACGCAGGCCTTCAAAATAGCAACGGCAATGCCCACCATTGCCACAGGCAGCAGCAGCACCGCGCCGCCCACAGTCAGTGCGCACAGGCCCAGAACGGGCAGCGCCAGCACCATTAGCACTCCGCCAATCAGCTTTGCAGCGCCCCAGGTCAGCCGGAAGGCCAACCCAATACCCTTGCCGAAAAGCCAGAAAAATGCAACAAACGTCAAAAATGTAAACACTGTTTCCTCCTATTTTCTTCCGGATACCATCCGAATCTGCAATCCCAATTTATCCTTCAAATCAGGGTTTTCTTCCAGCTGCTCCAAAAGATGAAGTGCCAGAATCCGCTGACGCACTGTCATGCAGCGTCACCTTCCTTTCCTCGATGGGCCTATTCTACCACAGGCGGCGGGCGCAATCCATAGTAGTGAAGGGAAAATAGAGCGCCTATTTTCTCCTTTTGCAGAAAAATAGACGCTCATTATTTTATGCAGAGCCGCTGCAAATTTGTTGTGCCCTATTTGTCTTTTCTGGCTTTGTAGAGTTCCGGGTCGATCTGACCGCTGAGAAGCATCTTTTCCACCCACAGTTGCAATGTCTCCACCGTAACGGAAATGCGCTCCAATTCCCGTTGGATTGAAATAAAGTCATCCAGTTCACCGCCGTCGATTTTCCCATCGGCGGTAATTTCAATCAGCCGTTCCTTTTTCTTATCTACGGAATTCAGGGAAGCCAGCATTTCCAGCACAATGGCAGAAAGCTCCTTAATCTGCACCTCCGGCACATACTCCTGACCGATGGGGCACTGGTTGGAGCAGTAGTAGTTACACAGGCCGGGACGGCGGTACTTCTGGGCCATGGTCAGCACCTCATCCGGGTAGGGGCGGCACTTTTCGCTTTCGATCTTCTCGATACGCTCCGGGGTTACGGTTTCCAGCAATTCGCTGGCCTTTTCCCGGGAAAGGCCCAGTTCCTCCCGGGCCAGCTGGTATTTGTTCTTGTTCTGCTTAACGGATGCTCTGCCCATGTTGGCCCTCCCTATGCAAAATACTTACCGGCGTCCTCCAGAATGCCCTGCTCTACGGCAAGGGCATTCTGCGCGTCATCCGCCGTAACGGAAAGATACAGCTTCAGCTTTGGCTCCGTACCGGAGGGACGCACCACCAGGGAGCAGCCCCCTTCCAGCAGGAATTTCAGCACATCGGACTTGGGCAGTCCCTCCAGCCCCTGGTTGTAATCCAGCAGCTTTTCTACCTTTCGCCCACCGAAGGAGGAGATTCCCCGGCGGAATGCCGCCATGATTTCCTGCATTTTGGCAAAGCCTGCGCTGCCCTCAAACTGGTAGGAATGGAGAGTATTGCGGCAGTAGCCATATTCCTTGTAGAGCTCCTGCAGCTTATCCGTCAGGCGAATTCCCCGGGTTGCGTAGTAGCTGAACATTTCGCAGATCATGTAAGCCCCATCTACGCCGTCCTTATCCCGGACGTAGGTGCCCGTCAGATAGCCATAGCTCTCTTCAAAGCCGAAGACATACCGGTTTTCCTGCCCCTGCTTTTCCAAAAGGCCAATCTGCTCCCCGATAAACTTGAAGCCCGTGAGCACATTGCGGGTTTCCAGACCATAATGGGCGGCAATCCGCTCTGCCAAATCCATGGTAACAATGGTTTTGACCATTACAGGGTGCTGCGGCATTTTCCCATGCTTTGTCCGCTGGGCACAGATATAGTCCAGTAGAAGGATTCCTGTTTCGTTTCCGGAGAGGAGCACATACTCCCCTTTTTCATTTTTCACTGCAATGCCCACCCGGTCGCAGTCCGGATCGGTTGCCAGGAGCAAGTCCGCATTGTTCTGCCGGGCATAGCGCAGCCCCAGCTCCATTGCCTCCCGAATTTCCGGGTTGGGATAGGGACAGGTGGGGAAATTGCCGTCCGGCTCCGCCTGCTCAGCTACCACCGTTACGTTGGTGTAGCCCATTTCCCGCAAAGTGCGCAGCACCGGCTCCTTTCCCGCACCATTCAGAGGGGAATACACAATGGCGGTATTTTTATCCACCGTATCCCCAAACAGGACGGACTGGGCCTTTACGTGCTCCACAAAAGCGGTGTAGACTTCTTCCGAAATATAAGAAATCTGTCCCTTTTTCAGGAACGCAGCAAAGTCTCCCCGGCGCACATCCTCAAAGATATCCAGTTTTTCAATTTCTGCCAGCACCTGGGCCGCCGCCTGGGTGGTGATCTGACAACCATCGCTGCCATAGACCTTGTAGCCATTGTATTTGCTGGGGTTGTGGGAGGCGGTGATCATGATGCCTGCATCCGCTTCCAACCGGCGCACCGCGAAGGATACCGTGGGAACCGGCATCAGCTTAGGCCAGATATGCACCCGGATCCCGTTGGCTGCAAACACCCCGGCAGCAACCCGGGCAAACACATCGCTTTTTATTCGGCTATCGTAGCCGATGGCAACACTGGGCTGGGATGACTGCTTTTTTAAGTAGTCTGCCAGGCCCTGGGATGCCTTGGCAACCGTGTAGACATTCATCCGGTTGGTTCCGGTGCCGATTACCCCCCGCAGCCCTCCGGTTCCGAAGGCAAGGTCCCGGTAAAAGGCATCCTCTACCTGCTCCGGCGTCATGCCGGCAAGGTCCTGCTTTGTTTCTGCATCCAGGCCGGGCCAATTGCGCCAGCGGCTATATTCTTTTTGATAATCCATTGTTTACCCCCGAATATCCAAAAAGGTGATTTGACCGTGAATGTGGATTTCCTCCGAATCTGCCGGAATAAACAGGCAGTCTCCCCGGAAAATATCCAGACTCTCCTCCGCAAAGCGTACCGTCCCGCAGCCCCGAACGCACAGCAGCACCCGAAAGCTATCCTCGTCCGCCCGATAGGTGACCCTTTGGCGGCGGTCGGTATTGACAATCATCCGGTACACTTCAAAATACCGGCAGCGGCACAATAGCTCCCGGGCAGCCCCCTGGCTGTAGCGCAGCACCCGCATGGGCTGCCTGGGTTCCGGTGCCCCCCGAAGGTTTGCAACCTCCAGAGCTTTTTCCAGATGCAGCGGGCGTTTCTTCCCAAGGCGATCCACCCGGTCGTAGTCATACAGCCGGTAGGTCAGATTGCTGCTCTCCTGAATCTCCGCCACCAAGGCTCCCGCCCCCAGGGCATGGATCGTGCCTGCCTCAATAAAAAACACATCGTCCCGGTGCACGGGAATCCGTTGTAAGAATCTGGGAAGGGTGCCATTTTGGGCAGCTCTGCGGAGTGTCTCCCGGTCGGTATCCCGCTGCAAGCCGTAAATCAGAGAGGCATCCCCCGCGGCATCCAGCACATACCACATTTCCGTTTTTCCCCGCTGGCCCCGCTCCTTTTCCCAGGCGTATTCATCCGTCGGATGAACCTGGATGGACAGATCCTGTCTGGCGTCGATGAGCTTCACAAGGATGGGAAGCCCCTTCCCCTTGGTAGGATGGCTGCCCAAAAATTCCGGATGCAGCTCCAAGACCTCCGCCAGGCTCTGCCCGGCAAATTCCCCGCTGGCTGCCACAGAGGGGCCATCGGGATGGGTGGAACACTCCCAGGTTTCCGCCAGGGGATTCTGAGGCAAATCCTTTGCAAAATCCGTCCGCAGACGGGTTCCTCCCCAAAGATAGTCTTTCCCGGCTGGGGTCAGGAGGAAGGGTTTAGGCTTCATAAGCATCCCGTTCCAATACATATTTCTCTTTATCTTCCACGCTGATGTCCTTGCCCAACTGGACTTCCATCAGTTTGAGCTCCGTTTCGGCAATGACCGTATGCCGGGTTCCCGCCGCCATAGTCACCACGTCTCCTGCGGACACCTGGTTTTCCATGCCGTCTACAATAGTTCTGCCCCTGCCGGAAATCACCACCCATACTTCATCGCGGTGACGGTGGCTGTGGTAATTCATGCTGTGGCCTGCATTCAGGGTGACCTTGATGGTCATGCTCTCCGTCTCCACATCCAGCACCCGGAAGGAGCCCCAGCTTTTTTCGGCAAACATCACCTGCTGATCCATGGCATCCACAAAGGGCTTGATATAGCTGGACTGCTCCTTATCGGAAACCAGGATTCCGTTGGCAGAAGCGGAAATCACCACGTCCCGCAGTCCCATGGCAAGCACAGGCATATCCGTCTCATTGATGATGTTTACGCCCCGGCAGGTTTCGTTCATGGTGCCCTTGCCCACCACGGTTTCCTCCATGGCTTCGGTTAGGGTATTCCAGGTTCCCAAATCCATCCAGCGCCCTGCAAAGCGCATCACCTGGATATTGGGCTCGTGCTCCACCACCGCATAGTCAAAGGAGATTTTTTTGAGGGTTTCGTACCGGTCAAACAGGTCCTGATAGTCCGTAAAATCGATCAGCCCATGGGCCCGATCCAACACATACCGGAGCTTATAGGCAAACACGCCGCCGTTCCACAACGCGCCCTGGGCAATGTACTCCTTTGCCACGGTTGCCGTGGGCTTTTCTTTAAAGGTGTGCACCTTCGCCACGGGGTCTTCACTTTCCGGAATGATATAGCCGTATTTTTCACTGGGATAGGTGGGCTCGATGCCCATCAGCACCAGATTGGCTTCTCCCTGATCCGCCTGTTGGGCCAGCCCCTTCAACGCTTCAAAATAATCATCATCCACATAGGGATCCACGGGACAGACCACCACGGATTCCTCCGGGGATACCCCCATAACATCCACCAGGTAAGCCGTTGCCAGCGCAATTGCCGGGAAGGTATCCCGGCGGCAGGGCTCTACGGAAATGCCCACATCGTCTCCCAACTGATTGTGAATCAGGGAAACCTGGGTTTTGGAGGTGGCAATGGTCACCTTAGCATCCTTGTCCGCCTTTTTAATCTGGCGGTAAACCCGCTGCACCATGGATTCGTATTCCCCGTTTTCCTGGCGGAAAATCTTGAGAAACTGTTTGGAGCGGATATCATTGCTCAAAGGCCACAGCCGTTTGCCGGAACCGCCGGACAGCAATACCAGATTCATAGCTTCTCCTTTACCGTTCTGCCCGCATAGGGTTATTCAGAAAATCCTCGTAAGCAAGACGAATGCCGTCTTCCAGCTCCGTCTTGTAGGTCCAGCCCAGCTTGGTTGCCTTGCTGACGTCCAGCAGCTTTCTGGGTGTTCCGTTGGGTTTCGTGGTGTCCCAGCTGATTTTGCCTTCATAGCCCACCACCTTGGCGACCAGCTCGGTGAGCTCCTTAATGGTCAGCTCCTTGCCGGTTCCGGCATTCACGGTTTCATTGCCGGAATAGTTGTTCATCAGAAATACGCAGAGGTTTGCCAGATCATCCACATACAGGAATTCCCGCAGAGGGCTGCCGTCCCCCCAGCAAGTGACCTCCAGCTTTCCCTCCACCTTTGCCTCGTGGAACCGGCGGATGAGGGCCGGGAGCACATGGGAATGGGTGGGATGGTAATTATCATTTGGCCCATACAGATTGGTGGGCATGACGCTGATGTAATCCGTGCCATACTGCCTATTCAGGAACTCACAGTATTTCAGCCCGCTGATTTTCGCCAGGGCATAGGCCTCGTTGGTCTTTTCCAATTCCGAAGTCAGCAGGCAGCTTTCCTGCATAGGCTGGGGCGCCATCCGGGGATAGATGCAGGAGGAGCCCAAAAACTCCAGCTTCTTGCAGCCATTGCGCCAGGCGGAATGAATCACATTCATTTCCAGAATCATGTTGTCGTACATAAAGTCTGCCAAAGCGTTTTGATTGGCAACAATGCCTCCCACTTTGGCAGCCGCCAGAAACACATATTCCGGCTTTTCTGCGGCGAAGAAGGCCTCCACCGCATCCTGACGGGTAAGATCCAGCTCCTTATGGGTGCGGGTGACGATATTGTTGTAGCCCTGGCGCTGCAGCTCCCGGACAATGGCAGAGCCCACCATCCCCCGGTGGCCCGCCACATAGATTTTTGCATTCTTTTCCATCATTTTTCTGCCTCCAGCACCGCTTTTTCCCGCTTGGCAAGAGCGCGGTCATGCTTTGCCATGATTTCTACCAGCTGTGCATAGCTGGTCTTCTGGGGATTCCACCCAAGGACGGTTTTTGCCTTGGTGGGGTCGCCCCACAGGTTGTCCACATCCGTAGGCCGGAACCACTGGGGATTCACGCTTACAAGGAGCTTGCCGGTTACCGCATCGTAGCCCTTTTCGTCGATGCCCGTTCCTTCCCAGCGGATGGTCATACCGTTGGCTGCAAAGGCTTTTTCCGTGAAATCCCGGACGGTGTGCTGTTCACCGGTGGCAATGACAAAATCGTCCGGCTTCTCCTGCTGCATAATCAGCCACATACACTCCACATAGTCCTTGGCATAGCCCCAATCCCGGAGGGAATCCATATTGCCCAGTTCCAGGTGATCCTGCAGCCCCTCGGCAATCCGACCGGCAGCCAGGGTGATCTTCCGGGTGACGAAATTCTCCCCCCGGCGCTCAGACTCGTGGTTAAAGAGGATTCCGTTGACGGCAAACATCCCGTAGGCCTCCCGGTATTCCTTCACGATCCAGAAGCCGTACTGCTTGGCAACGGCGTAGGGGGAATAGGGGTGGAAGGGAGTCGTCTCCCGCTGGGGAACCTCCTCCACCTTGCCGAACAGCTCGGAGGTGGAGGCCTGGTAAACCTTGGTCTTTTTGCACAGGCCAAGGATCCGGCAGGCCTCCAGGATTCGCAGCACACCCAAAGCGTCTACATCTCCGGAATACTCCGGCACATCAAAGGAAACCTGCACATGGCTCTGAGCCGCCAGGTTATAGATTTCATCCGGCTGAACCAGCCCGATGATCCGGATCAGGCTGGAAGAATCGGACAGGTCTCCGTCATGGAGCTTGATTCTCCCCAAAAGGTGGTCAATTCTTCCCGTATTGGAAATGGAAGCCCGGCGGGTAATGCCGTGAACCTCGTAGCCCTTTTCCAGCAGGAACTCTGCAAGATACGAGCCATCCTGACCGGTAATGCCGGTAATCAGTGCAACTTTAGACATGGTCTATTCTCCTTTTTTCGTTATTACACACAGTATACCCCAATCGGTTTTCCTTTTGGATAGACCATGTTGGGATGAATTTGGATTATATTGACTTAACTGAAAAATGTGATAAAATAGCCGTTGGGAGGTGATTAATATGCATCAGGAAACTCCTCTGTTCCATGGGGATCTGGTAAATACCTCCAGGCTCATTTATACCCCCTCCGATTTTGCCAAGCTTTCCCTTTTCCACATTCAGGAAATCGGGACGCTCCAGGCCACCAAGCCTCACATCAGCCAGCGCTCCAATCTTAGCTCCTATTTGTTCTTTCTTGTGCGCTCCGGTGCAGGTGTTTTAAACTATAACAGCACTGTCTATCCCCTTTCCGCCGGGGACTGCGTGTTTATCGATTGCCGAAAGCCCTATTCCCACGAAACCTTTCAGAATCTATGGAGTCTTTCCTGGATACATTTCAACGGTCCGAACCTTTCCGCCATTTACCAGAAGTACCTGGAACGGGGCGGGCAAGCTGCATTTCGCCCCGCCGATTTTCGGCAATACAGCGATGCCTTCGATGATTTGTATAAAATTGCCGTCAGCCCCTCCCACATTCGGGACATGGAGCTCAATACCCTTCTTTCTTCCCTTCTGTGCCTTCTGATGGCTGACAGCTGGCATCCGGAGGAGGCAAGACTGGGCACAAAGAAAACGGAAATGCTGGAAATCAAGCAATTTCTGGACGAAAACTACAGTCAAAAAATTTCGCTGGATGATCTTTCCCAGCGCTTCTTCATCAACAAATACTATCTGACCCGCGTATTTAAGGAGCAATTTGGTCTTAGCATCGGGGACTATCTTCTCAGTGTCCGCATTACAAAGGCAAAGAATATGCTGCGCTTCACCGGAAAGACAGCGGAGCAGATCGGGCTGGAGTGCGGCATCGGAGACGTATACTATTTCAGCCGGGTATTTAAAAAGGTGGAGGGCATTCCCCTGCGGGAGTACCGAAAACTTTGGCGCTAACCTGCAAAAGCAAAATAATCGGGCTGTTAAAACCCACTTTGCAGCATTTCTCCGGAATCGGTCGATGCGGCAACGGTAGGTTTAACAGCCCGATTTTATCTTTTACTGTTCCAGCGTGGTTTCCAGCAGAATCAGCATCTCCAGCACACTGTGGAAGGGTGTGGGCTGCTTGTCTCCAGGGCGGCGGAAACGTCCCTGCCAGGTGTAATTCTGGCGGAACAGGATTTCCAGCTCCACATCCGGGCTGCCAAAGCAGCTGCCGGGCTGGGTCTGGGGCAGCGTATCATAAAGATCCATCAGTTCTTCCAGCACAATCACCATCCGGGAAAGGCTGGAAAAGGGTATCCCCTCCGGGATTCCCTTACCGGTGACAGAGCCGCCGATGCTCCCATCGGTCTGCCTGTTCAGGTAAATCTGGAAGAGTGCCCCGCCATCGGGGAGCTGTCTGCATTCTTTCAAAGCAATCTCCTTCTTCTTTAGCCTTCCCACTCCTGGCCCATGCGGCCCAGGTCAAGGATCTGATAATCAAACTGTGCATGGCTTTCCGGATATTCCCTCTGGAATCTGCCTGTAATCCGGTCTACTACAGTCTTCCCATTGTCCCCGGATGCGCCGGGCAGCAGCGCAAGGAACAATTCCATTCCCTTCCGGGTGAAGGGGTCTCCCGCCCGAAGGGTACGCTGCAGCACATTTTCCATCTGCCGCATATATACGGAGAGCTTCTCCTGAGGCAGGGTCTCTCCGGACTGCTGAACCACCAAAATCTGCGCCGGAATTCCGCTGCGGCGCATATCCCGCAGGTGTCGGTTGACGATTTCCCGGAATACGTTGTTATCGCACTGGAATGCACCATCCTGATGGCTTTCCGTTTTCAGGAAGCTCACCACCTGCTCCGGCTCCACGCCGCCGTTCAGACTCTTTTGCGCCTCCAGCCGTTCCGCTTCCAGCCGGGCCGTGGGAGATGCCCCGTAAACCTCCCGGAAATAATCCCGGGTCTTTTCATACTGAGCCAGCGCCTTTTCCGGCTTTCCGTCTCTCGTCATGGCCTGCATATACAGGATGCTGAAATCCTCCGCCACCGGCTCCAGCCTTACAACATCCGCACACAGCTGGGCAGCCTCTGCATACCGGCCCGCTTCTATCAGCCACTCCGCGCAGCTGCGGCAGAGGGTCATGTACTGGCTGCGGTAGGTAGGCCCAATGCCCATGCACCAGCCCTCGTTGCTGTTTTCCGGCAGGAAATCCGCCGGGTAGCACTCTGCCGCTTCCAGAGCAAGGGCAATGGCGCAGTCTCTCTCCGGGCAGGCCATTGCCTCCTGGGCTTTGGCGGAGAAGACCTCGCAATCGACAATGGTTTCCCGGGACGGCGCCCAGAAATACGTGCCGGAATTATTGAAGATCAGCCGCTTGCCGTCCTCCAGGCCCAGTTCCTCCAGGGCATTTCTGGCGCGGCTGATATTATTTTGCAGGGTGCTCATAGGGTTTAAACCCTCGTTATCATGCCAAAAAATGTCAAGCAGCTCCTCTGCCGGAACGCCCCTGTCCCTATGCAGAATCAGATAGGCAACCAGCGTCCACAGCCGCTTGGAGCGCCCGTTCAGGCTAATCACTCTGGGCCGCACCAAGCCGGGCCCAAAGATCGTGAACTTGCCCAGCATCGTCACCCGAATGGTAGTATCCAATGTAATTCCTCCTTTTTACAGACAAATACATTGTCCGCTTGAAAGAGCCCGTCCCTTTTTGCAGACTCCCTCCTATTCCCTTACCAAGGATTATATCTCATAGATCGATAAAATACAAACAGTTTTTCACATTTTTTATGATAAAAAACGTTTTCATTCCCCGTCATTTTTTGAAAAGCCCCAAAACCGGGGCAAATAGCTGCGGTTTTGGGGCAAATAGTCTTATCGGTTCAAGCCGTAGGATCGTACTGGCTGAATGTAGCGTTCGTGGCTTAGTGCCTGCGGTCGGGCGTAAGAGCCGGATACCAGACCAAGCATGGCAAAAATGGTAACCACGGAGGAGCCGCCGTAGCTGATGAGGGGCAGCGTCAGGCCGATAACCGGCATAACGCCGATGCACATACCCACATTGATCATCAGCTGGAACATCATGGAAGAAGCCGCTCCATAGCAGACCAATCGGCGCATATAGTCCGGACACCGGGAACCAACATAGATGCACCGGGCAATAATCAGCAGCTCCATGATAATCACCGCACAGCAGCCGAAAAAGCCCAGCTCCTCGCCGATGGAGGAGAAAATATAGTCCGTATGCTGGGCAAACAGGTTGCCGCCCTGGGTACGGTTTCCGTTGAACAGTCCCTGTCCCGTCAGGCCGCCGCCGGTAAGAGACATCAGATTGATTTTACTGTGATATCTTGCGCCGATGCCCTGGGCATCAAAGGTGGGGTCATACAGGACCTGTATCCGCTCTCGTTGATACTCACCCAGCAGGGGCCACACCACAGGAACCGCCACGGCAATGCAGGCAAACGCCAGCAAAAACCACCACAGGCTGATGCCTCCTGCAAAGGCCATGCCGATGAAGATGAACACGAAAATCAGGGAGACGCCGGCATCCCCGGACAGCACCATGTTGAGGCCTACCAAAAGCCCCAGGTGAAACACCATGTGCATAACGGAAGGAATCTTGGATATATCGTTCTGGTGGGACGACATGACCGAGGCCATAATCAGAATATAGGTGATTTTGCAAATCTCAGCGGGCTGGATGTTCACCGGGAAGCCGGGAAAATGCAGCCAGCTTCGGTTACCGGTATTGTTGTCCGTGCCGAAGGGAATCAGCAGCAGCAGCAGAAATACGTTGAAAATCACCAGCATGCCCCGATGCTCGGAAATATAGTCCTGATCGATGGAAGACACCACGGCATACATCAGGCAACCCAGCACAATTGCCGCCAGCTGAATGAGAATATATCTTGTATTTCCCTCAAATTTCGCCGCGCTGGTTGCGCTGGCAACAATAATGCAGCCTGCACCGGCGGTAACCAGGCACAGTATCAGCAACACCCAGTCGCCTTTCTTGGGAAAGTCTTTCAATTCTTCAATAAACTGATGCAAAATATCAGCTCCTTTGGGTCATGTAGGTGAATTATAACACCTTTTTCCGAAAAAGTAAATAGACGGACTGTGAACAACCAAAGGGGCCGTTAAAATACGCACCGTCACCCGAATCCAGCCGAGCCCACCGGCGCAATCCATTCCAGTGCTCCGTAAAACAGAGGTGGAACGTATCACACCGGTGCGCGCTAGATCGCATTTGACGCGTTTTTAACCGCCCCTTCGCGCTTTGTTTGCTGTTTCTCAGCTGATTCGCACAGCTGCCACGACCAGTCGACCGTTGTCCAAGGTATATTCGCAGGTGCTCAGGCACAGCAGTTTATCCCCGTACTGGGGCGTAACGCCGGTATCGTAGAAGGCCAGCTTCTTGCAGGTGGAGACGAAATCGTCAAAATCCTTCTGGGTTGCCGCGTTTTCAAACTTGTGGTAGGAGAAGCCCTCACCAACATTTGCAGAGGTCTTGAATACCGCGAAAATCTTGTAGGTGTGGTACTCCACATCCTTCGTCTTGGGATTGAAGGTATCAAAGAAGACCAGGCTGTTTCTATCCCAGGTAGCCTTGGCGGTATAGTTGTGCAGAGCAGCAAACATACTGCCATCCTTCATGGTATGACCGTAAAGGGTCACATTGTCGCTGGGCTTAAACACATCGCACTGCTCACGGGCATAGATGGTGCCGGGCGTGCTGTTATTCTTATTGTAGTCCCGGTAGAGGTAGTAGTTTGCATTGTCCACAGAGGACTGCATCACGGGATAGTCAATCTTGGTTCCTTCGATCCGCAGCCAGCCCACAAAATCCTCGTTGGGGTTCTTTTCGTAGAAGGCCTTATAGTCCCGGCCCTCCACATAAGTTGCCTCAGGAGCAATGGTTTCTTCCTCTTCCTGGGTGGGCTCTTCGGTAGTCGCTGCCTCCGTGGTAGGCGCGGGCAGAGTTGTAACGGTATCCTCCCGCAGCTGCTCATTGAGGTCTGCATTCTTCTTGGAAGACCAGAAATACTGGAACAGATAAATTGCGCTGCCCAGCAGTGCAACTGCCAGCACGATCACAACCGTTATATAGATGCCTTTCTTTTTCATGGCGTTTCCTCCTGTAATTGCTTGACACTATTTTTGTCAAACTGTAACTTATCTGTAACTATTATAATCCAACTGTGCTTCTCTGTCAATGCCGAATATGCACTCTTTATAATTTCTTAATGACATTTTTTGGAAATCAACCCACAAGGTATGGCATCCCCAGGATATCCCGCTGCTCCTTGCACCGCTGGCCCAGTCTCCAGGTTCCGCCGGTGGAGGAGCCGGAAGCAAAATTGCACTCCGTATCCGGCAAATATTCTTCCAGTCCTTTGGTTTCGTAGGGGTTTCCGTCCCACCACAGCCGCTTCAGCCAGGTCATCTGTTTTACCGGCTCTGCGCTGCCGAAGGTATAGCACAGGTTCAGGTCCTCCAAATTTTTACAGCTGAGCAAGGGAGAATAGTCCCGCACCGCCGTCATAAAGAGCTCCAGGAACACCAGCCGGTCATGATTTGCCAAGGGACTGATGTCCGTGACGCCGGTGTCCGCCAGGATCAGGTATTGCAGCTTTGGCATATTCTCCGCCCAGGTGCAGGTATATACCGCCATGTGCCCCAAATCGATTGCCACCAGATCCGTGCAGTATTTCAGCGGCTCCATCTGGTTTTCGTAAACGTGTTCTCTCGTAACCACCGGGGCGAAAAAGTCCGCATCCGTGCGGACGCTTACCCTGCCGATATGCACCATCCAGACAAAGCGGATGGAATCATAACGCTTGTTCAGGGCATCCATCTCCTCATCCGGGATGCCGCAATCGCACATAATCACCTTTTTCAGCTTAGGAAGATAGGGAAGCATCCTTTCCACCGCCTCGGCGCTGTCCAACTGTTCTCCGGACAGGTCTGCTTCCTCCGCATCGCTGGGAATGGTCAGTCCGCCAATGGGCACATCCCACAGGAAAAACACCTGAGGATGGTCTGCGCACAGCTCCATGATATCCTGCTGCGAAAGGCTTGTGCCCTGCACCTCTACCCGAGTCAGATTTGGGCAGAGGGCAATCAGCCTCTGCGCTTCCTCTAAGCTCAGTTCCGCGCCGCTTAAATCCAGCTCCCGGCTGCCCCTTCCCAGAGGCAGAACTCTGTCCGGCAGGGCGAGCAGCACCCGAATATTGGGGAACGCCTCCTCCAATTCCTCCAGCGCCTCTTTTTGGGGAAGCGCTCCCGTCAGCGTAATCTGCCGGAGGTCATGCAAATACGGAAGGGTTTCCCGGAGTTCCGTCAGATTGAGCCGTCCCAATTCCAGCTGTTCCGTGTGGGCATCCCACTGTTTTCCGTCCACTGCCACCTTGTAACGGACGGTGCATTCCGGCAGCGCCGAAACAAGGGCTTCCAGAGCGGCATAGTCCCCGCTTCCTTCTGCATCCACCTCCCGCAGTGCGGGCAGGTGGGTCAGCGCCGCCACATCCCCCTGGGTAAGGCTGGAAACGGTCAGGGTTTGGGTGGACAAATCCAACACTTTTCCCTGAAAGGGGACCTGCCAGGCAATGCTGCACTTGGGCATCTGGGCCTGCAGCCAGTCGTATTGCTCCAGAGTCAGCCCCGTCCCCCGCAAATCCAGCTGCCGCAGGTGATAAAACCGGGGCAGCTTGGAAAATTCCACATTCTGCCTGCCGGAAAGATCCAGCTGCTGCGCGTAGCGGTTATATTTGCAGCCGTCCATCCGGACAAAGCTCCGCAAATCATACTGAATCCATACCGCCAACGCGCCGAAAGCCAATGCGCCCACCAGCATCACCAGCGCCAGAATCCGTTTCCGCTTGACCATACCCCGCGCCCCCTCCACCGGTATTATGTAACCATATTCTATTATGGCTGCAACCGGCAATTCTGTCAAGAGAATCCGGACGCAAAGAGAAAAACATTTTTCTTGCATTTCTCCCGAATCTGTGCTATTGTATAGGGGCTAATTTCTCACGCCGGTGTGATGGAATGGTAGACGTAGTGGACTCAAAATCCACCGCTGGCGACAGCGTACCGGTTCGAGTCCGGTCACCGGCACCACTGCGAGTGTTCTTATAGGATTTGACGTCCTATGAGAACACTCGCTTTTTTGCTACTCATTTTTGAGCAGGTTCGTAGGTAACATACACACCTCTGCGGGTGTTGACTGTCACCTCTGGGGCGGGCAGTGCTTCTGTGTCGGGGATAAATAAGGCTCCGACGCAGTTGTAGTGGATGGTCAATTTCTGAACCCACTCGCCATCGATTTTTTCGGCCTGGTGAACTTCGATATGGTTGACCAGCTCATTCAGCATCCTGGGTGTCAGCTTTTTGGCACGGGTGTATTTGCGGACAATGGAGAGGAACATATCCGTGGAAACAGATTCACTTGCCAGTTTATCTATTTCCGTGCGGAGGGTTTTCATGCGTTCCTTGAGTTCCAATTGTTCCGCCTCATAGCGCTGGGACATTCTGGAAAAGCGTTCATCTGACAGCTTGCCGGAAAGATTGTCCTCATAGATCCGCTCAAAAAGGCCGTCCAGTTCATCGTCTCTGGCCCTGGCAGCGGAAAGTTCCTTTTGCTTCCGCTTGCACTCGGATTCAGCGGTTTTCTGGGTACTGCCCATAACCGCCTTCAAAAATTCGTCCTCATAGCGGACAGCATACTTGGTAAGGCGCTTGATTTCTCCGAGAACGACCTGTTCCAGAAAATCTACTCGGACATAGTGCGTGGAGGTACAGGTTCCGCGATTTCCACGATAGTTCGTACAGTTGAAATACTTGATATCGTGATTGCCCTGGTTGAAGTGGTAATTCAGATTGTGCCCACAGTCCGCGCAAACCAAGAGGCCGCTGAAGATGTTCCGCTCCGTATCCTTCGGTTTGCGCTTACGCATCTTGCCGCGCTTTTCTTGAATCTGTTCCCAGACAGCGCGGTCAATAATGGGCTCGTGAACATCCTTGAACACCACCCAATCCTCCCGGGCGTTGTCGATCCGCTTTTTGTTTTTGTAAGACTTGGAATAGGTCTTAAAGTTCAAAACGTCTCCGCAATACTCCTGGACGGACAGCATTTGAATTACAGTGGTCTTATTCCACTTGGTAGGCCGCTGCAAATCCCCCTTGCCGGGGCGGTTGATTCCCCGCTGATGCCAATAGGCCCTGGGTGTCAGGACTCCATCCCGTTCCAGCTGGGCCGCGATCTGCTCTGTGCCCATACCATCCAGGGTCATGCTGAAAATCCGCCGGACGACACTAGCCGCTTCCTCCTCGATAATCCAGTGCTTCGGATTATCCGGGTCCTTGATGTACCCGTAAGGGGGTGGCCCCATAGGTTCCCCGGCGTTGCCCTTGATTTTATTGCTGATACGGCGCTTCTTGCTGATATCCCGGGCGTACCACTCATTGAACAGGTTGCGGATAGGGGCTAACTCATTTTCACCCTCTGCTGTATCGATATTGTCTGAAACAGCCACCAAGCGGATATCGTGTTCCGGGAAGAACACCTCCATGAGCCGCCCTACCTCAATGTAGTTACGGCCCAGCCGGGAAAGGTCTTTGACAAACAGAGCGGATGCCTTGCCCTCCTCCAACTGGCGCATCATTTCATTAAAGCCGGGACGGTCCATGGTAACACCGGAAACGCCGTCGTCAACGAAAGTGACGATATTCGTGTAGCCCATGTCCTTTGCCATCTTGGTTAACAGCTTTTTTTGATTGCTGATACTGTAGCTCTCGCCTTCCAGATTATCGTCACGGGACAGGCGGGGGTAGATGAATGCGGTAACGTCGCGTGTTTTCTTGTTGTTCGACTTTTTCATAAGTCCTCCTTCTATAACAGTCGAGCAACGAATTGTGTTTCCTTCTTCACACAACAATTATACTGCGCTTAACTGTTATTGTCAGCTGATATTCTGAAAATCACAAACTTTTTTCGCAGTCCGCCTGCATAAGGCGCAGGAGAACATCACCAAGAGTATTGTTATTTTCGGGCTTGAATACCGGCTGAACGACAAACGACCTGCCAGAAATATGGTAGGTCGTTTGCACGTCAAGAGGATCTTGTTTGGATGGAGCAGTTTGATTTTTCGATATGTTTTCTTGCTTCATAATTCCCTCTCAGATGATTATTTTTGCGATTGGACAGCGGAACAAATGGCTGCTTGGCCTGTGGGAAGTCCCACAGCAGCTCCACGGGAATCTCACCCCCCAGCATCCCGCTGGACCTTACCCATTGCCTGCGACGCTCTGAACGCTCGGACTATGGCTATAAGGGAGTACCTGACCTTCTGCGCGTCATCGCCCATGCGCTGCCAAGCGCATTTTGCGGTGCGGGTAGGAATCGCTCACTTCACAGAAGGTCACAGCGCACCCGCCGTCCGGCTCGGCACAGAAGGGATGTATTTGTCTGCCTTTATGCTGCGCCGGAGTTGTCTGCCGGGCTTTCTTTGTCAAAGGCCTGCCACAGAGGGTGGAAAGGGAAACACCCTCTGCTTTTGGCTTTTACACAGGTAATACCTTGAAGGCAGTTACAATGCTGACACGCAGCTTCGCTTCCAGCTGGTCCCGCATGGATTCGTCCACACAAAGAAATTCATTTCCGTATGTATCCTTTACGGGACGGGTAGACAGGACGCGGATATAACTGCTGTAGTGCCGCAGGACAGCGTCCAGGGCTTCCGTTTCGCCGTTGACGGCTTTCAGAATGGTCTGCACAGGAATGGACGGTCTTACAGTTCCGGCCATTCGTATCCCTCCTTCTCTAAAATCTTGCGCAGTTCCTTCAAAATGCCGATTCGGCGTTTGCTGACCGTCTGATGAACGATGTGGAGGTATTCCGCAATTTCCCGGTCCGTCATTTCCAGGAAGAAAGATAGCAAGATAATATCCCGTTTTCCCTCTGGAAGCTGTGCCAGAATTTCCGCCAGAACATCCCCGGTCACAACGACGGGGGTACCCAGCACTTCAAAGATGTGGTCATCCTGGAAGTACCGGTCCTCCACGGCGATTTGGGACAGCTCCTCCGGCCCCATATGGTCCAGAGGATCCTCCCATTCCCGCTGCCGGCTGTAGCCGTTGTGAATACGGTTAGCCTCGTTCTTCAAAACCCTGGTGCAGAACCCACCGAACTGATTTTGAATGCGCTTTTCTTCGGAGTCTTTCATTTTCTCACCTCCCTTCGCAGCCGCGAAGGCGGGTGGTGATTTTCTCCCTTTCAATTGGGTAATCCGAAAAAGTGGATTTTGGCAACCAAGTTCTGAAAAATTGCAAAAAAATTGAGCCTGCATTACCAAGTTGCTTGGAATGCAGGCTCGAACGCTTGTATTTCTTCAATCTATGTGATTACGCCGTATTTCTACCGGACAATTTAGCGCAGGAAATACCGTAGTGAAGGAGTATGAGCACAAACCCTGGAATAATCGCAAGCATACTAAAGCTACCAATGACCACGGTTATTCCCAGAGTACCACACATCAGGATTGATTCCATGATTAGGATTCGTAATGGAATGATTTTTTCAACTTTGCAGGTCAACAGTCCTGCCGTCAGGAGAACAGCATATTCCCCGCCCGCGCTTCGCTTTTCCTGCATGATTTTTCCCCGTGTCAGTATCCCGGAACAAACAACAAATACCGCACTTACCAAAAATGTCTGCCAGGTCTGCTGTTCCAGAAGATTCCATGCAAGGCTGGTGTCTGTATTTGCGCCTACTGAAAAATTCTGTTTACGCAGCTTTGCGCTCACTTGTTCCACTGCGCCTTTGTTTGTCAACAGGAAGGCAACGTCCGTTCCCGTAAACTGCGTTCCAAACAGTTTGTAGGCCACTTCATAGCTCATATAAATATGGGGTGTTTCCGATTCGTCCTGATAAATTCCGCAAACCTGCGCTTTTGTCTCCACATCTCCGCTTTTCAGCAGAAGTTCTTCCTGGACCGCAATTCCAGGCTCGTCGTCCTTCTCGGCAAAAAGTTTGGTTGCGGCGTCATTCAGCACAAGGTACGGCATGTTGGTATTATCTGTGAAGATACTTCCATCAGTCAGGTGCACATTCAGATAAGAAGCGTACACCGCATCGATTTGATTACTTGCGTCTTTTTCTCCATAAGTCAGTTGACAATTGATTTGCAAAATTGGGCTGACTCGCTCTACACCAGAAATTTGTGAAAGCGTATTCAAATCAATTGTTGTACCGTCCGTAGAGCTAATCAGCTCAAATGGTGTGTGCTTTTCCGTGTAGAGCTGCTGGGCTGTCTGAGAGCCGGGAAACAGCATATACAGGCCCAGGCACAGCATAACGATAGCAGTCCAACCGCAGCGGGGGATGGTCTTTGCCGCAATTTTACAGATATGCCCCGCCATAATTCTTTTGGCGTTTCTTGACAAGGATAATTCCGATGACTGCCGCAAGGATCACACCCCCTAAAATCAGCACGGAAACCCACCACTGGCTTGCCGCCTTTTGCTTTTCTTCTTCCGTATTATCCGTCTGCTGTAACTGGACAATCGGGCGATTTACTGTTGTTTCAAAGGTGGTTTCCTGTTGGAATGCCTCTCCGTTCTCGTTTTCGTATATCAAAGTAACTGTACCAACTGTATCGCCGTACTGGTTGCCGTTTTCGTTTCCCTTGCTGGCATTCAGAGCAATAATGTACAGTTCAATTTTCGTTGTTGCAGAGGTTCCCGCCCCCATGGTGCCGATATATCCCGTATTGGAAGGTGCGAAACCGAAGCCGGAAACCACACAGCGAACGTTGTGCATTGGGTCCCTGCCCATATTCATCACCTGGAAGGTTACAGGGATGGTTTCGCCTACAGTTACGCTGTCCGCAAAACGGGGCATTACCAATTCCATGTTGGCGGGCTGCTGAATTTCAACCAGCGTTGTACCGCTAGAGGATAGATTCAAGGTCTTACTGCTGTCATAATTAAAAGTAAAATTCAATGGGTATTTGCCTGCCGGAAGTGAAGAGTCCGTTCCGAAGTGAACGGTCAGCTCCGCTTCTCCACCAGCGGGGATTTTATCGATCTGGAAAACATTGCTGTCCTCCAGCAGATTGATATGCAGGTTTCCGGTGTCTACCTTTACCAGCATATTCCGAACAAATTTCGTTGTCAGGGAATTTTTCAGCGTGACCGTCAGGGTGAATTCTTCTCCGGCCATGGCTTTTTCCGGCTCTATCCTACTGCCGGAAATATATACAACTGGCTCGGCAGTTGCGACTTCCGGGGCCGTCTGCTTGATTTCTGTGGATTGACCATCCGTAATGGTCACATAAATGGTATAAATACAGTCAATGGAATTGTTCTCTTCATCGTAACCGGAGATATTGATTGTTACGGGATAAACGCCGTTGTAGCGCTTTTCCGCAAGGGCCACATCAAATTGTACAAGGAATACATCCTGGGGTTCCTCCGTATCCTTGGGAACAACGGATTCCAGTGTAAATATCTTTTCGTAGTTGGCGATTTCAAAAGGAGCGGAAGCACTGGCTCCCAGGCCCAGAGATACCTTGATCTCGTCCTTATAGAGTCTTCCGTTGGTGCGCAGAGGCAGGACCAAGTGCATGGTATTTCCGCTGGTCCTGGGTATGTAGCCATCCTCATAGGCCCGGTCCATGCCGTGGTAAACATGCTCGGTGTCAATTTCTACCGCAGTCGGGATCTTGGACGGTGTGGTTGGCTGTGTCGGCTGGGTAGGCTCTGTTGGCTGAGTAGGCTCCGTGGGCTGAGACGGTTCAGTAGGGTCAGAGGGCTGCGTCGGAGAGGTAGGGGTTGTAGAGGGTTCTGTCGGGTCTGTTTCGGTTGGTGTCGTCGGTTCCGTCGTGGGAGTCGTTGACTCCGTTGGCTGTGTCGTGGGTGCGGGATCGGACGGCTCCGTTGAAGTGTCCTCTTCTTCCTGGTCAGATGTGCTTTCCTCTTGTGCGGCAACAGTTTCCTCGGTGGTCGTGGTATCGGCGGTATCCTCCGCCAAAGCGGAAAGCGGCAATGTCAGTACCAGTACCACGGCCAACAGTCCCGCAAAAATCTTCTGAATCATTTCTTTTCCTCCATCCTTACACACGCAGTTCTCGTGTCCACTGTACTTGCTTTGGGGCCGGGGCACCGCTGAGATAAATCAACACGCTGTTTTCCGGGTGAAGCGTCCACAAGACCCGCCATAGCGTATCCGTGTCCAGGCCCGGCAAATCATCCAAGAATCCGTGGAACACCAGCACTTTCGGTTTACATATCACAGCTCGCAAAATCGCCCCATGGGCCTGCTTCCTGGCCGAGCATCTTCCCGGCGTATTGTAAAGGTCGTACAGCGGCAGAAGCTCCGAGGTCAGTGCCTTTACCGCCCTTAGAATCTCCGCATTCTCAATGCCCGCCAAGCGCATTGGAAACACGATTTGGTCGATCATCCGCAGCTCCGGAATCCACCCCAAGCCTTGCGGAATTGCCCCAATATTTTCCTGCCGGAAGGCAGCCCCCTGGCCTGGTGTCAG
>CAKTNN010000017.1 GCA_934589065.1 uncultured Oscillospiraceae bacterium | reverse complement strand
CACACCGTCAGCAGCGCCAGGAGGATGCGCTTGAGGATATACATAAGCGTCTTGGTGTTCATCCGGCTCTTCCTTTCAATATCTTGTTAAAGCGCAATATTTCTGCACAATATTCATAAGTTGCATTATACCAAAATTAAGAATTCATTTCAATTGTATTTTGTCCCCAAACAAACCAGGGGATTTTCGACCCTTTTGGTGAAATTCACACATTTTCACAGATTGAAAACAGTTTGTACAAAATATCGTCCCGGAGATACAGCCTTCCGCCTGGGACGCACGGTACCAATTTCTCTCCACAAAACCTGGGAGATTATGGCACAATTCACATACGGGAGTGCTTTAGGTCGCTAGAGTAATGAATATTCCGTGAATACCGCTGCATTTATGCACTTCCCCTCCCCGGTAGAATTTTTGCAAGAGGGAAGGATTTTCTGTGCAGGGAAAAAGCAAGCCGGAATCGGACTTCCGATCCCGGCCTGCTGTTTTCTTTTGGGATATCAGCCTGCTTCTACGCTGTCGCCCATATCCATGCCCTCCAGGCCGAAATCGTCCTCGGGGGTAGTCTCCTCCGGAACCTCGGTTTCGGGGGCGGGAATGAACTCGCTCATGTAGTCCTCTTCGGGAAGCCCGGCAAGGTATGCAGGAAGGTTGATGATGATGCCATCCATATTCTGGGGAAGGGCGATGGTGTAGGTTGCCTCCGTGGCATCGTCCCCCTTATTCTGGGTCATTTTCAGGGTCATGGTGAACTTGCTGCCCACGCAGGTGGACATACCCCGCTCCTTTTCGTAGAGCTTGGCTACCCGCTCGCCATCCACATAAACCTCGGTTTTGTAGGGGGGCGCGTACTCCGTGCCGTTTACCTCGATCTTCTTGGCGTCCAGGTAGACGGTGTGTCCCCGACCGATGATGGTCATCCACCAGCCAATGGCAACCAGAATCAGCACGGCAACCACACGAATAATCATCATACGTTTCTTATTCATTGCTTATGCCTCCTCTTCTGCAGCCTGTTCAGCGGCAAGCTGTGCACCGGCAGCGCTCTTGGCCTTCCGCTTCTTGGCCTCGTAGGCAACCAGCGCAACGGTGATGACCAGGTAGGAGACGAACACGCGGAAGTATTCGCCGATCATGGAGTCACCGGTGATGGCAGCGCCGGTCTTGGGTGCCACAATAAACATGGTGTGGAACAGGATAACACCCAGGAATACATTGCCGATGCTGGCCCTTTCCACGCTGGCGCCGCCAACCAGAAGGGCTGCAATACAGAACATACCGATCTGGGAATGGGCCGTATAGGTGGGGAAGTTGCCCACGTTCTGCAGGTAGATGATCATGCCGAAGCCGGCGAAAATGGTGGAAATCACCATGGCAATGATACGGGTGCGGTCTACATTGATACCGGCGTCCTTTGCCACTTCCATATCCTGGCCCACGGCCCGCATGTCCTGACCAAGCTTGGTCTTGCGGAACCACACAATGAACAGACAAGCCAGGGCAATGAGGATCAAGGTAAAGACGGGAATCTTCACGCCGCCAATGGAGACGGGAATCAGATTATCCAGGCTCTGACGCATATTCAGAAGGCTGACGGTGTTGCGGATGCCGTAGCCTCTGGGGAGCTTAATAGAGGAATGCTTAATGGGAATAATGGGGCCCATCATATACAGCACCACCAGCTGGTAAACGCCGGTCATGACATAGGCGATGAAGTAGCTGGTAATCATCTCCCGGCCCTTGGCCTTATTCAGGACCCTGCCGATGAACACGCCCAGGAGCACGGAAATGGGAATGGAAATGATTGCCGCCAGAATCAGGCCCGGGATTCCCCAAATCTGCCAGTCAGCCACGAAAATCAGGCCGATCTGACCTGCCATAGCGCCCAGGGTCATGCCGAAGTTCAGGCCCATGCCAGCCATAATGGGAATGAGCAGGCTGAGAATCAGGAATGCATTTCTGCCCAGACGGGTCATAATCTCGTTGAGCAGGTAGCTTGCGGAGAACCCGGAGGTAGGAATGCAGTAGGCGCAGATCAGGATGAACATAATGGGCACGGTATTGTTGCCCAGGAATGTTTTCGCCTTCTGGCCCAAGGTCTTTTCGCCCAGACGGGGGGCATTGTTTTTCTTTGCCATGATTATTTGCCTCCTTCCGTCTTCCGGGTCAGTGCGTAGACGATCATACCATTGGACACCACGATACGGATAACCTCACTCATGTCCATCTGAACCATGCTGTTCATTACGGTAGGCGTCATGGTCACCAGGCCCTGATACAGGAATGTACCGATAATTACATTGGCAATGGAGGCCTTATTGACGGATGCGCCGCCAATCAGGATGGCAGCCACGGCGGGCATTGCCATATTGAAGGGGGCCATGTACATCTGCACGAAGCCGAAGCCCTGCTGATAAACCAGAATGCCCACGGCGCCCAGCCAGGTGGAAAGGACAACGGAGAGCATACGCATCTTATCGATGTTGATGCCCGCAGCCTTGGCAAAGGCGGGGTTGGAGCCCACGGCGGTCATTGCCGTGCCGGTTTTGGTATGCAGGAATGCCCACATCAGGAAGGCAAGGACTGCAAAGAAGAGCAGGCTTCCGGTGGGAATCACCAGATTGATGCCAAATTTATTCAGGTCAATTGCCAGGAAGTTTGCCAGGACCTTATCATAGAAGCCCTCCAGGGAGATGGTGGTTCTCAGGCCCTTACCGGCAAAGCCCCAAACCATGGTAGGGCTCTTGTAGGGCAGCAGCAGCCACATCATGCACATGAAGGACACGGCAGAGAAGCCAACATAGGTGGCAACCATCATTTCGCCGCCCTTGATCCGGTTCAGCAGCCACCCGTAGGCAGTGCCCAGGATGATTGCAAAGGGAGTCGCCAGCACCATTGCCATGAAAAAGCTCATAGCGCCGGTGAAGCCCAGCTCGATGGACAGCGTAGAGCCCAAAAGGCCGGAGATAATTGCCAGAGGCAGACCCATATTCAGGCCGCAGCCGGAATGAATCATGGGCACCATTGCCAGAACCATCACCGCGTTCCAGCTGAAGCGGTTAAATACGTTTGTGAACTGTGTCCACAGATTTACCCCTGCAAAGGGGCACAGAACAAACATCAGCAGCAAAAAGCCCGTGATGATCATTCTGGGGACGCCATAGCTTTCCGCGGCGCGGCGAAGCAGGCCCTTTTTCTTAGTTGTTTCCATGTTTCGCCCTCCTTATTTCACCTGGCTGACCATCAGCGCGCCAAAGGCCTCGCTGGATTCCGTAGCCGGCAGGATACCGGCGATGCGTCCGCCGGAGACGATGGCGATGCGGTCGCAGGTGGAGCGCAGCTCCTCCAGCTCGGAGGAGATCATCACCACGGTAACGCCGCTTTCCCGATTGAACTTTTTCAGTGCATCCAGAACCAGGGCCTTGGCGCCAACGTCAATGCCTCGGGTGGGCTCGGAAACAAAGAGGAACTTGGGCTCCAATGCAAAGGCCTTGGCAAGGCACACCTTCTGCTGGTTGCCGCCGGAAAGTTCCCGCGCCTTCTGCTTGGAAGAGGTGCACTTGATTTTCAGTTCGTCGATGTACTGCTCGGTCACATCGTGAATGGCCTTTTCATCACGCCACTTCACAAGGCCGCCCAGATAGCTCTTCAGGAACTTATTGTGAATCTGCATGGCGGGGAAGGCAATGTTCCACTCCAGGGTTTCGTCCAGCAGAAGGCCCACGTCCCGGCGATCCTCGGATACAAAGGCCAGCTGCTCATCCAGGCATCTGCGGGGGTTGTTCAGCGGAATGGGCTTGCCGTCAAACTCCACCGTGCCGCCGGCCTCATACAGGCCCATAACGCCGTTGGGAATGCCCAGCTTGCCCTGGCCTGCCAGGCCGCCGATGCCCAGAATCTCGCCTTCCTTCACATCCAGGCTGACATTGCGGACAATCTCGCCGGGCATATCCACCCAAAGCTTGCGGATGGAGAGGATGGTCTTGGCATCGGAATGATCCTGCACATCCTGCTGAACGGAAACATTCACCTTGCGGCCCACCATGGCCTTGGTGATGCTGTCTACATTAGTTTCGGCTGCGGGGACATCCTCAACCACGTGACCGTCCCGCATGATAACCACCTTGTCGCACACGGACAGAATCTCGTGGAGGCGGTGGGTAATAAAGATGACGGAAATGCCCCGCTTGGACATACCGCGGATGGAATCCAGCAGCGCATCCGCTTCCTTCTCCGTCAGCACGGCGGTGGGCTCATCCAGAATCAGCAGCTTCAGCTGATCCTTGCTCAGCTCTCGTGCAATTTCGGTAAACTGCTTATGACCGACAGGCATATCGCTGATGCGCATGTCGGCATCGATGTGGACGCCCATCTTCTCGATGGCGGCATCCGCACACTTATCCATTTCTTTATAGTCCAGGGTGTTCAGCCGGGGGCCGAACACTTCGGACAGAACATTCTTCTTTTGGGGCTCACGGTTGAGCAGAATATTTTCCGTGGCAGTAAAGCCGGGAATCAGAGAGAATTCCTGATGCACCATGCCGATACCGGCCTTTAATGCATCGAAGGGGGTGGCAAAATTGACCTTTTCCCCATTCAGCAGCACATCGCCGCCGTAGCCGCCGGTTTCCCGAATAACATCCATGCCGAACAGGATCTTCATAAGGGTACTCTTACCAGCGCCGTTTTCGCCGACCAGGCCCAGTACCTCGCCGGCTTCCAAGGTAAAGTTGATATCTTCCAGAACCTGATTTCCGAAGAAATCCTTTTTGATGTTTCGCATCTCCAGCAACGGAGCAGTTTTCTTTTCCATAAGCAGTTCCTTACCTGTAAAAACAGGGGAGAGAGTTTCCCCTCCCCCCTATTTCGTATTTTGTTTGATCTTGCAGCCGTTACTTCAGAGTGAAGTACTTCTCAGGAACCTCAACAGAGGTGGAGCCCATGAAGTGGCCGGGATTACCCATGATGTAGGTATCCTGATAGACCAGGAACACGTTGTCCAGCTTAACACCGGTGTCAGCATTGGTGTAGTTGGAGCCGTTCCACTGAGCCTTGGGGGAGAATACCTGGTAGGCCTTTGCGATATCGTCTACATCGCACAGCTCGCTCTCGCCCTGCAGGACGTTCTTTGCATGCTCAGCCAGACCGGCGGAGACGGTGTAGCCGTAGGAATAAGCCCAGGTGCCGAAGCGGTCAGCGCCGCCCTTTTCGCAGATAGCGGACTCAACCTTAGCCAGGATCTTCTCAAAGTCGCCAGCCTCTTCGGTCAGATCCAGGCCCAGAGCGCCGGGATAGCCCATCAGAGGAGAGGGCAGGTCAGCCTCGATGAAGTATCCGCCGTACTCCAGCAGCTGCTTCAGCAGGGGCTCGGTGTGTGCATCGTTGGTGCAGAAGTAAGCGGCCTTCGTGCCGTACTTCTCAACCCACTCAGGAACCTTCTCCAGGATGTAAGCCTGAGCACCGGCAACGCCGACGTCAGAGGTGGGATCGGGAGCGGTTTCCAGAACGAACTTCATGCCGAACTCTTCGCAGGCAGCCTTCATGATGGCAACACGGCGGGACATGGTCTCATAAGCCATGTGGCGGGGGAAGGAGATGTGAACGAAGGTGTCGCAGCCCAGCTCGTGAGCGGTACGGATAATCAGGTAACCACGGGCAACAAAGTCGTTGTTGCAGGTCAGGTCAGCAGCGGAGCCGATCTCGGGCAGATCCTCGTGGGACTCACCGGCGATGCAGATGATGTCGGGGCGGCGCTCCTTGATCTGACGGAAAGCTTCGGTGGTGCCGGGCACAGCCTGGTTGACCACGATGGCCTTCATCTCGGGATCATCGGACAGATTCACAATGGTCTGAATGGTGGTTTCCAGCTCTTCGGTGAAGTTGTCGGGGTAGATTGCCAGGGTGACATTCTCTTCGCCGTACATTTTCTGGAAAGCCTCAGCACCGCGGCGGTCGTCCTCGGACTGAGAAACGGAACCGGTTACGATGCCGATGTGGAAGGGGTTGCCGTCTGCATCCAGCAGAGCGTTGCCGTTGTCAGCTGCAGGAGCCTCGGTGGCATCTGCGCTGTCAGCAGCGGGAGCTGCAGTGGAAGCGGTGGTGGCGGCGGGGGTGCTGCTGCTGCCGCAGGCTACCAGGGCAAGAGCCATAGCCAGGACCAGCAGGACGCTCATTAACTTTTTCATTCTTGAACCTCCATCTTTTCCTCAAAAGATTTCATCCCTTATTTACGGGATGTTCATACTATAGCTAAAAGCGCATCTTTTGTCAACCTTAAATTGCAACAAAATGCGTATAAATTCAATTCTTTTTTTGGCATTCGTCACTTCCTACAAAACTTTTCTTGTACGGAAGTCTTTTTTTGTGTAAGAATCAACTTTTCTTCTTTCTTTTCAAAAACATATTCTCATTGCATACAGGTATCCGCCGCAGGAATACACTTTCCACACGCCATCTACACTTGTCCATACGGGTGTTGCATAAAAAGCAGCCCCGGGAGGGCGTCCCCCGGGGCTGTTTTCAAAAATGCGCATATTATTCAGCTATATACCGTATATTCCATTCAGAATTTGCAAGATTCACTGCCATTTATCGCAAAGCGCATTGATCTGATCTGCAAGCCGTCCTGCATCCTTGTTGCTTCTGCCCCGGAAAGACTCCACAACGGCGGTAAGGCGGGCCAAAGCCGCAGTAAGTTTTGCATAAACGCTGTTCTTTCGGGCTGCGGCAGGCGTTTCCGCCTTCTTAACCACAGGAATTCCCAGAGGCTCATATTCATACCGTCCGGTGGCTGCATTGAAAATCGCCCCGGAGAAGGGCGCGGAGGCGTGAATCCCCAGCCGCTGCCAGATTACCCCCGCAAAGGACGCGGCGACCGCATCGTCCCCGTGGTTTACAAAGACGTGCCTCGGCTTTTCCGTAAAGTGGGACAGCCAGTTTAAAAGTTCTGCCTGGTCTGCGTGTCCGCTCTTTCCGGGCATACTGAGGATGCGGGCATTTACCGCCACCTCTTCATTAAATAGCTTTACTTTCTTAGCCCCTTCCAGCAAAGACCTGCCCAATGTTCCCTCAGCCTGGTAGCCCACGAACAGCACGGCGCAGTTTTCCCGCCACAGATTGTGCTTTAGGTGGTGGCGAATGCGCCCCGCCTCGCACATACCGCTGGCGGAGAGGATCACCTTCGGGGTGGGGTCTGCATTGATGGCCTTGGATTCCTCGCTGGTCACCGCCAGGTACAGCCCCGGGAACATCAGCGGATTGATGCCCTGCCGGGTCAGCTCCAGCGTCTCGTCATCCAGGCAGCCCGGAGCGCACTGCAAGAATACCCCTGTGGCCTCGATTGCCAGAGGGCTATCCACGTACACGGGGAACTGCATCCCCGCCAGATTCTTCTGCTGAATTTCCCGCAGAAGGTACAGCATCTCCTGGGTTCTGCCCACGGCAAAGGCGGGAATCACCAGGTTGCCCCCTTTGCCAAGGGTGGTGCGGATGCACGCTGCCAGAAAAGACGTAGGATCCTGGCAGGACTCATGGAGCCGATCTCCGTAGGTGGACTCGATTACCGCAAAGTCCGCCGCTTCTATATAATCCTTTCCCCGCAGAATAGGCATATTTACATTGCCAAGGTCGCCGCTGAATACCACCTTCCGGGTGGTGCCGTTTTCCGTCAGCCACAGCTCAATGGAGGCAGAGCCCAGAAGATGCCCGGCACTCACAAACCGCACTTCGATTCCTTCCGCGATCTGGCTGCGCTCCTGCATCCGGCAGGGGCGAAACCGTTTCAGGCAGTTCTGCACATCCGTCAGATCATACAGCGGCTCCACCGGGTCAAGACCTGCCCGGGCGGCCTTTCGGGTTTTCCACTGGGCCTCCTGCATCTGGATATGGGCACAGTCCATCAGCATAATGGCGCTGAGGTTGGCGGTTTCTTCCGTGGCGTAGATGCGCCCCCGGAAGCCGTTTTTTGTCAGCAGCGGCAGCAGCCCCGAGTGATCGATGTGGGCATGGGTCAGCAGCACAAAATCCAGCTTGGCAGGACTTACGGGAAGGCTCTGATTTTCAAAGCAATCCTTCCCCTGCTCCATGCCGCAGTCCACCAGTCCAACCCTGCCGCAGCACTCCACCATGGTGCAGGAGCCCGTTACCTCGTGGGTCGCGCCTAAGAATGTCAGTTTCATGGTCTTTCCCTCCTTATTATAATTATAGCACCATTCCTTATCCCCGCCCAGGAAAAAATTGGGGCTGTGCATTTGGCAGAAACTATGATATAATCCTCCGGCACCCAGAAAATTTACAGACGGCATATTGTCTGTTCATTTTTCTGAGGTAAAAGAAAGTGGGAAAGCCAATAAAACGTCTCCATTGGGAAATACTTCCCCATGTATGGCTTTTGCCCCAAACGCAGTAACATTGAAAGGAAATAAACCATGAAAAAAATCGTTACGCTCGTTCTCTGTGCAGTTCTCTGCGTATCCCTATTTGCAGGCTGCGGCAAGTCTGCCGCTCCTGCAGCCACCGAAACCGCCCCTTCTGAGCCCGCTTACGCCACCTCCCTGGAGCTGATGGAGGCCATTTGGCAGGGAATGCCCCAGGACGATTCCTTCCCCGCCGCCGGCGGCGACGAAGCCCATGACACCGAGGGCCCCGGTGCCTTCGACGTAAACGCCTACGGTGAAACCTTCCAGTACCAGATCCTTCTGGATGACACCCTGATGGACGCGCTCACCGGCGACGCCGCCACGCTGATGCACATGATGAACACCAATACCTTCTGCTCCGCTGTCATGCAGCTGAAGGAGGGCACGGATGCCGCCTCCTTTGCCGACCACTATCAGGAGCTGGTGCAGTCCAACCACTGGATGTGCGGCTTCCCCGATACCGTGGTGGTGCTGAACCTGGGCAGCTTTATGATCACCGCCTACGGCGCGGACGATCTCATTCAGCAGTTCAAAAATAGCGCTGCCTCCCTGGGGGCCAATGTACTTGTAGAAGCTCCGGCGGAAGCCTGACGAATCTTTTTTTGGGGGGCGATGACCGCATCGCCCCCCAAAAGTCTCGTTGTATTTTGGAAATATGTTAGAAAGGATACCCCCGAATGATTTTTTCCAGTATTCCTTTTCTCTATTATTTTCTCCCCCTTGCGTTGATTTTTTACTACCTCGCACCAAAAAAGGCCAAAAACGCCCTGCTGCTGCTATGCAGCCTCCTGTTTTACGCCTGGGGGGAGCCCAAACTCCTGGCAGTGATGCTGATTTCTACGGCCCTGGGCTACGGCTTTGGGCTGGCAATGGAGCGGTTTCCCGGAAAAAGGAAGCCGCTTCTGGTTCTGTCTGCCCTTTTTAGCCTGGGCTTTCTCGTCTACTTTAAATATGCAAACTTCTTTCTGGAAAACCTGAATGCCCTTGCAGGCACTTCCTTCTATCTGGCGAAAATTGCCCTGCCTGTGGGCATCAGCTTCTACACCTTCCAGATTTTAAGCTACACCGTCGATGTCTATCGGGGGCAGGTAACGGCCCAAAAGAATCCCATCGATCTTGCGTGTTATGTCACCTTCTTCCCCCAGCTGATCGCCGGGCCCATTGTGCGGTATTCCGATATTGCCCAGCAGTTAAAAAACCGCGTCCATAATTTTGAGAATATCCGGCAGGGCGCTCAGCGGTTTCTCATCGGTCTGGGAAAAAAGGTGCTGCTGGCAAATCTTCTGGGAGAAATTACGGCAGCCTGGCATCAAACCGCAAACAACAGTCTTTTGTTCGTCTGGCTGTATGCCGTCAGCTTCTGCCTGCACATCTACTTTGATTTCTCCGGCTACAGCGATATGGCAATCGGTCTTGGCAGACTCTTCGGCTTCCGCTTCCCGGAAAACTTTTGCTACCCCTATATTTCCCGGAGCATTACGGAATTCTGGCGGCGCTGGCACATCTCCCTCGGCACCTGGTTCCGGGACTATGTGTATATCCCCCTGGGGGGCAACCGCAAAGGAAAGCTGCGGCAGTTTCTGAACATTCTCATTGTGTGGATGCTCACCGGCTTCTGGCACGGCGCTGCCTGGAATTTTATATTCTGGGGGCTGTACTTCGCTTTGCTGCTGATGCTGGAAAAGGTATTTCTGCTCCCCCGCCTGGAAAAGAGCCGCGTTTTCAGCCGGATATATGTGCTTTTGGCGGTGACATTCAGCTTTGTGCTCTTTGATGCTTCCAGCCTCTCCGCTGCCGCAGACTGCATGAAGCAAATGCTGGGCCTGGGCGGACTGCCCCTCGTCTCCCAGGAGGCGGTATATCTGCTGCGGAGCAACGCTCTGCTGCTAGTTCTCTCCGCAGTGGGGGCAACGCCCCTGCCAAAGCAGGCGGCCCGCCGCCTGTGCCAACGCTTCCCGAAGGCAGCCGCCGTTCTGACCCCCCTGGCCCTGAGCCTGCTGCTCATAATCTGCACCGCTTTTCTGGTGGATGGCTCTTATAATCCCTTCCTCTATTTCCGTTTTTGATGGAGGCAACCATGGAACGAACCAAACACATTTCTTTTCTTCTGCTGCCGGTATGCTTTGTGGCTTTAACCCTCGCCTGCTGGCTCCATAGCCCCAGGGAAGAATCCCTTTCCGAGCGGCGAAAGCTGGCCCAGAGGCCGACATTTTCCGTAAAAAGCATGGAAAACGGAAGTTTTTCTTCCAACTTTGAAAGCTACAGCCAGGATCAGTTTCCCCTGCGGGAAGGCTTTCGCACTCTGAAAGCTATTTTCTCCACCAAGCTTCTGGGACGGCTGGACAACAATGACATCTATGCTTTCCAGGGCAGCTACGCCCAGCTGGAATACCCGGAGAACTTATCTTCCGCCCGTTACGCCGCCCAGCGGTTCTCCGCAGTGTACGACCGCTATCTGAATGACAGCAACCGGGTCTATCTCTCCGTGATCCCGGACAAGGGATACTTTATGGAGGGAAACCCAAAAATGGACTATGCTGCCTTTCTGACAGAGCTCCGGCAGGGCGTCCCCTTTGCTTCCTTTATTGACCTTTTCCCCGCCCTGAGTCTAAAGGACTATTACCGCACCGATACCCATTGGCGGCAGGAGGCCCTTGCCCCCGCAGCCCGGAGGCTTGCCCAGGGGATGGGCAAGGAACTGACGGAAGAATACACCGTGCAGACGGCCTATTCGGATTTTCTGGGCGTGTACGCCGGGCAGTCCGCCCTGCCCATGGAGCCGGAGAGCATCTATTATGTAACCTCCCCTGCCATCGATGCAGCCGTTGTCACCGACCGGGAAAACGGGAAAGAAATCGGCGTGTATGATTTTTCCGCCCTTTCCGGTCGTGACCCCTACGAATTCTATCTGTCCGGCTCTCTGTCGCTCATCACCCTGGTCAATCCCAATGCCGAAAGCGAGGACAGGCTGATTCTCTTCCGGGATTCCTTCGGCAGCAGCATTGCCCCCTATCTGCTGGAAGGCTATAAGGAAATCACCCTGGTGGACATTCGCTATATTCCCGTAGAACGGTTGGGAAAGGTCATCGATTTTGAAAATGCCGATGTTCTGTTTCTCTACAGCACCCTGGTGCTGAACAACAGCGAGACGATAAAATAGCCCTCATGGGGCCGCTGCCACCGCAAAACGTCATTCCGAGGCAGTCCTCAGACTGCCTCGGGAATCTTCTCTTTACACCAACCGGCCCAGAGGAGATTGCCACACCAGCGTGCGCGCTGGTTCGCAATGACACCTTTTCCGTCATTCCGAGGCAGTGCGCAATGGCGAGAACGAGGGCAGCTTCCCCATTCGTCCATCATAATTCACAAAACCGATGCATAAAAAATGTCAAATCTTCTGAAAGTAAATTGTTTTACCAAAAACAGTTTACTTTCTTTTTTTCCTTTTCTATAATGGCTTTATCACATTGGAGGGAGGCAGGAACATGCCCAGAGCCGGAAATCGGGAAAAGATACTCTCTGCCTGTATGAAAATGGCAGGGGCCAAGGGCTGCAGATTTACCATGGACGATATTGAGGAGGCCTCCGGCCTGAGCCGGAGAACCATCTATCGGTATTTCCCCGGGAAGGAAGAAATCTTGATTGCCCTGCTGGACGAAACCTTTTTGGATATCCAGGAAAAGCAGCGGAAGATTTTTGAGGCTGCCTGGCTGAGCCTTCCGGAAAAGCTGTGGCGGCTGCTGACGGTGAAATCCAACACAGAGGAATTCATCCATCCGGAGAGCCTTTACCTCTACGAAAAATACAGCCCCAGAGTATACCGCTGCTTCCAGGAGAGCTACCAGCGGGAGTGGTCCCGGGTGGTGGAGGTGCTGCGTCAGGGCATGGAAACCGGCGTATTCCACCACTACAGCATTGAGCTGGTGATTTCCCAGCTGCAAAGCGGAATGCAGAAGCTGTGCCAGGGAGATTTTCTGAACCGCAACCACTTTTTATACCAGCAGGGACTCCGGCAGCTTGCCGGTCTGACATTGCGGGGGCTGTGCGTCCGGCCCGAAGACCTGCCATACGCATTAAAGGAGGGCGCCCTATGAATAAGGCCGAATGCACCGTCACTGTGAATACCGCCTGCGGCCCGATTCTGGGGCTCGTGCGGGAAAACGCCCATATATTCCGGGGCATTCCCTACGCCAGCACCCCCAGATTTGAAGCACCGCAGCCCATCGACCGTTGGGAGAGCACGCTGGATGCCACCGCCCAGGAGCACGACTGCTGGCAGTACAGCGCTTTCCGGGATGAATCCCAGGAAAAGGACAACTTTTACTATCACGAATTCCGGGAAGGGGCGGTTTTTCAGTACCGGGAAAGCCCTATGGAGCTATCCGTCATCGCCCCTGCGGAGTGCCGCAATGCCCCGGTGATCCTCTTTTTCCACGGCGGCGGACACGAAACCGGCACCATTGGCGAGCTGCCCTACGGGCAATCCCTGGAATACGCCAAGCGGGGCATTCTTCTGGTCAGCGCAGGCTACCGGCTGAATGTCTTCTCCCTTTACCGCTCCCGGAACTACGGACTGCTGGACCAGATGGAGGCCATCTCCTGGGTGCGCCGTCACATCGGGGATTTTGGAGGTGACCCCGACAAAATCACCATCATGGGCCAGTCCGCCGGTGCTATGAGCGTAATGGATCTATGCCTGACCCAACAGCTGAAGGGTAAGGTACGCGGCGCCGTTATGATGTCCGGCGGCGGCCTGGTGCCCAGGCTTGCCTGCCCCATACCGGAAAAAAAGAGCGCCCCCTTCTGGGATCGGGTTCTGGAACAGGCCGGCGTAAAAACCGAGGAAGAGGCCAAGGCCGTAACCCCCCAGCGGCTTTGGGAGAGCTGGTATGCCGAATCCCGTTCCGGGCAGGATTTCCATATTTTGCAGCCGGGCATTGACGGGTGCGTCATTCCCGATCTGCCCCAGAACCAATACAAGGCGGGAAAGGTACTGGATATTCCCATGATTATGGGCATTACCGGTCAGGATATGTTCCCCTGGTTCATTTATGAAATGGCCCTATCCTACGGTTTGGGGAACGCCCGGCAGGGCAAAAGCCCCGTCTACGGCTATATGCTCACCCGCACGCCCCCCGGAGGGGACTACAAGGCCTTCCACGGCCTCGACCTGTGGTATCTCTTTGGCTGCATGGAGTCTTCCCGCCGGGCATTTACCCAGGAAGACAAAGCCCTTTCCGCCCGGATGATCGACCACATTGCCGCCTTTGCCCGCTCCGGCGACCCCAACGCCCAGGGACTGCCCCGGTGGCTGCCCATCTCCCGGGAGCACAAGGCCTTTGCAAGGTTCGATGTGGATTCCCGCCGGGAGATTTCCCCCTGGGCGTGCCGGAAGTATATGCTCCGCACCGCCCTTTTTGACCACGGCCCGCTGTAGGGCGGGGGAGCACTCCCCTCTCGTCATTCCGAGGCAGAGAAATTTGGGCCTAAGTTATTTTGCACGAAAACCATCTATGGAAAACCGGAACTTTTGTTTCCGAAAATATAGAAAAAGATTGCAATGGATGATAGATTGTGATATATTTCTTTGTTGAGAGTTGATCATATCTGAAAGAGTAAGGAGCATTTTTATGGCATCTCAGGACAAAATCAGAAATATTGCCATCATTGCCCACGTTGACCACGGTAAAACCACCCTGGTTGACGAAATGCTGAAGCAGGGTGGCATCTACCGTGAAAATCAGGCTACCGTGGAGCGGGTTATGGACTCCGGCGACCTGGAGCGGGAGCGGGGCATCACCATTCTTGCCAAAAACACTTCCGTACACTATAAAGGCTACAAAATTAACATTGTGGATACCCCGGGCCACGCCGACTTTGGCGGCGAGGTGGAGCGTATCCTGAAAATGGTCAACGGCGTTATCCTGCTGGTAGACGCCGCCGAGGGCCCCATGCCCCAGACCCGCTTCGTGCTGCAAAAGGCACTGGAGCTGGGCCACAAGGTGATCGTGGCTGTGAACAAAGTGGATAAGCCCGATGCCCGGGTGCACGAGGTCATGGACGAGGTTCTGGAGCTGCTGCTGGATCTGGACGCCACCGATGAGCAGTTCAATTCCCCCACCATCTTCTGCTCCGGTCGCCAGGGCACTGCCTCCTACGGCCCCGATGAGCAGGGCACCGACCTGACCCCCCTGTTTGAAACCATCATCAAGTATATCGATCCCCCTCAGGGCGATGAGAATGGCCCTTTGCAGCTGCTGGTATCCTCCATCGATTATAACGAATATGTGGGCCGTATCGCCGTGGGCCGCATTGAGCGGGGCACCATCAAGGTCAACCAGGAGGTTGCTATCTGCGACTACCACGATCCCGACCACAAGACCAAGGGCAAGGTGGTTGCCCTGTACACCTTTGACGGTCTGGCAAAAGTACCCGTGCAGCAGGCCAGCGCCGGTGAGATTATCGCCCTGTCCGGCATGGCGGATATCACCATCGGCCGTACCCTGTGCGACCCCATGGTGGTAGAGCCCCTGCCCTTTGTTAAGATTTCCGACCCCACCATCGAAATGACCTTTGCCGTAAACGATTCTCCCTTTGCCGGTAAGGAAGGCAAGTTTGTCACCTCCCGGAACCTGCGGGACCGTCTGGAAAAGGAACTGCTGAAGGATGTATCCCTCCACGTCACCGAGCAGGGCACCGATGCCTTCAATGTAGCGGGCCGTGGCGAAATGCACCTGTCCATCCTGATGGAAACCATGCGCCGGGAGGGCTACGAGTTCTCCGTTTCCACCCCCCGTGTGCTGACCAAGGAAATTGACGGCAAGGTCTGCGAGCCTATCGAGCGGATGGTTGCCGATGTGCCCGAAGAGAGCATGGGCGCAGTGATTGAAAAGATGGGCAAACGCAAAGGTGACCTGCTGGGCATGACTCCCATGGGCAGCCGCTACCGTCTGGAATTCCTGGTTCCCTCCCGCGGCCTCTTTGGCTACCGGAACGAATTCCTCACCGATACCCGGGGCGAGGGCATTATGTCCTCCGTGCTGGATTCCTACGCTCCCATGAAGGGCGAGATTGAGCGCCGCCAGGTGGGCTCCCTGATCGCCTTTGAAACCGGCGAAGCCTGCTCTTACGGTCTATTCAATGCCCAGGAGCGGGGCACCCTGTTTATTGGCGCCGGTACTCCCGTGTATGCGGGCATGGTGGTTGGCGTTTGCAGCCGGAACGAAGATATGACCGTCAACGTGTGCAAGAAGAAGCAGCTAACCAATATGCGTGCCGCCGGTTCTGACGAAGCCCTGCGCCTGACGCCCCCCAGAACCATGTCCCTGGAGCAGTGCATTGAGTTCCTGGCAGACGACGAGCTGCTGGAATGCACCCCCAAGAGCCTGCGAATCCGCAAGCGGGAGCTGGATCACGCTCTGCGTATGCGCAACCTGATGAAGAAGCGCGCCCAGGAGTAATTTCCCCTCAAAAAACGTGTGGAGCACCCCGGTTAGGGGTGCTCCTTTTTGTGTTTTGAACGCAGCGCGCCATTTCGGGGGAAGATTGCCACACCAGTGTGCGCACTGGTTCGCAATGACAAAAAAGGGGAGTGTGCACACTGGGAAAGCAATGACGAAAAAGGGGAGTGTGTGCACTGGGAAAGCAATGACGCTTCTCTCGTCATTCCGAGGCAGTGACCGATGCCACTGCCGTGGGAATCTCAACGTAGTACGTGCCACGGTTTCTAGACGGTTTGACCCGTTTGGGTTCACTTCCCCAGTCTTTTTAGAACGGCGGGATGTAGTTTGCCATAAAGGCCTCGGCCTCTTGCAGGTGGGCCTGGCCCTGGGCATCGGTAATTGGCTCAATGATATAGTGGTAATTGTATGTACCCGTTGCGAAATAGTCCACCAATATATCCGTCAGGTTTCCCTGTTCATCGAACCGGTAGCTGTAAAACGTTCCCACATAGTCCGGCATACTGGCATTGATGATTTCCAGGAATGTAATTTCCCCGTCGCTGATGGTTCCGTAGCCCTCCGGGAAATAATAACGGTCGTAGGGGCTGTCTTCATAGTTGCGCTTCAGCCAGTCCCCCCAGCTAAAGTCCCCGGGCTTGGACGTAAGATGGTGGTGAATCTTTCCCGCCCAATAGTAATCGTCACACTGGGTATCCCCGTATTTCCAGATTTCCCGGCTCAACATCATGGTCTTTCTATCACTGTACTCAGGGCTATGCTCCGTGTTAAACAGCCGCACATGGTAGTTTCCTGCCTGCAGCTTTTCCAGGGCTGCATCCACCCGCTTTACGGCTTCCTCAGCGCCGGCACCATAGTAGCCGCCCACCTCGTAGATGGCAAACTCCGCATACTGGATGGTGCTCTCCTGCCCATAGTAAAAGTGCTTGCCCATGCGGTACAGCCCAGGCTCCAACGCGCCGTAGGTTTCCGACCAGTCTACCTGGAACATCTGGGTATTGCTGGTAAGCGTCCCAACTTTCTGAGGGAAAGCGGCATCCTGGTTGTCCCCCAGCCGCTCCCAGCCGCTTGCCGTTTTCCAGCCGCTTGCCGTCTTCTTTTCCAGCCAGTAGTATTCGTCGGTGGTGCACTGGCTTACCCCAGCCATGCCGGTTGCCAGCCACACCTCGCCTCCCGTGGGCTTCAGCAAATCGTCATCCACCCGGAAGAAAATTTTCCAAATGGATTCCTCCTGGGCTTCAAAGGAATCCTTGACGGTGTAGCTTCCGGATTCCTGCATTATAGTCACAGCGTCCCCAAAGGAAAGGCTCTCCACCACGACCCGGTTTTCCCGGCGTTCCACCGTACCGTCCGGCAGGGTGGTTTCCTGCAGGCGGTTTACGGAGGAAAGGGAGCCATTGTCCAAAAATTCGTAGGTATCCGTTCCCTGGCAGGTGTTGCCGTCGTAGTCCGTCCAAACGGAGCGGAAGGAAACCCCGTTCTCCGAAATAGTGGACTGTCCCTCGGGGAAGAGGAACTTCCGGTTCTCATCCAGGCTGAAGGGCTTTTCCCAGCCGGAAGCGGCGTAGCCGGCATTCTCTCCCGTTCCGCCGCTGATGTGGTAGCCGCCCCGGTAGTTATCCACCCGGTAGTCACTCGAGCATCTGACAATCCGTCTGGTCTGCATCAATACCCCATTGGGGGCGGTTTCCCACAAAGTGACCACATAGTCCTGCGCCTGGGTCAGGCGCTCCAGGGCAGACTGGCATTTTTCCAGGGCCTTTTCTTCCTCACTGGGAAGCTGCTCCCGGTAAATATGGAAGGAAGTATAGTACCGCCCCTGGGATTGGTCGCCGGTGATGGTCTGCACCAGCCGGTAATCCCCTGCCCCCAGATCTCCGCAGGACAGTCGCCAGTTGACATTGCTGGTCATATACTCCGCCTCCGCCATTTGGAACGAACCAAAGCCTGCGACGTTAATCCCGCCGTATTCAACGGAGGAATCCCGGAAGCCCGGCACATCCTCCCAGGCCGTTCCGTTCCAGCGCTGCAAAACAAAATCGGAAGCGCGCATGGTTTCGGAATTCTCGCTGTACCGGTTTTCCACGGTATACACCAGCACGGCGCTGCCGGGGGAAACGGCATCGATGGTGACAGTAACTCCCTCGTCCGGATTCTCCTCCTCCATGGGAGGCTGAGTGGCAGGAACAAAGCTTTCCGGTTCCTGGCGGCTGCTCTGGGCCAGGGCCTTTTCCGGGTCTTCCGTCTTTTCCACCGGGTTTGTTCCCAGGCACACCGCCACAAAGCAGATTGCCAGCACGCCCAAAAGGCAAATCCAGAAGCCGGGCTTGCGGTAATTCAGCACGGACTTGATGCGGTACTTCACGCTCACCTCTCCAAAGGCCACGGGGCAGGCGGCATAGTGCACCCGGTTGGTGCTGCAATCCAGCAGGGCTGCGGAATAGGCCTTCCGCTCCGGCAAATCCATAAACTGCACCACCCGCTCATCGCAGGCCATTTCCATATCCTTGCAGAGCAGAATGTAGCTGACCCACACCAGGGGATTGAACCAGTGAAGCGCCAGGGCCAGAAAGCCAATGAGCTTAATCCAGTGGTCGCCCTTATCCAGGTGGGTGCGCTCATGGGCCAAAATCTGGCGGCGGGTATCCTCCGATACTCCGGCGGGGATGTAGATTTTCGGCTTTAAAAACCCCAGGACGAAGGCAGTTTCGATGTTGTCGCTCTCCCAGCCGCCCCGAACCTTCCGGGCAGAGCGCACCTGCCTGCGCAGATGCATATAGGAAAGAACGCTGGCTGCCAGAATCGCCAGAGCAATCACAATCCACAGCGGAATCAGGAACTTTCCCGCGTTTTCCAGCCAGGGAATGGAGATGGCGGGGGGCTGGAGGCTGAACTTACTCTGCAAGGGGATGGGCAGCAGCAGCCGCAATCCCGCCAGCATCCAGAGAATGCAGATAAATTTCTTGGGCGTTTTCCGCAGCACCAGCCGCAGAATCAGCACTGCCAGAATCACGATGCTGCCGCTGAGGCTGGCAGTGAGCAGGTTCTGAAACAGAGCATTCATGGCTTATTCCTCCTCGTAGCTGTCAATCAGCGCCCGCAGCTGATCGACCTCGTCCTTGGATAGCTTTTTGCTGTGGGAAAAGGCGGCGATAAAAGCGGGCATGGAGCCTTCAAAGGTTTCCGCCACCATTTCATCCAGCCGGGAGGCCTGCACCTGCTCCTTGGTGACCAGGGTGGAGACCATGGCGTTTTCGTTCTTCACGATCCCCCGCTCGGAAAGGCGGCGGATGACCGTATAGGTCGTGGCCTTTGACCAGTCCAGCTGCTCTTTGCAAAGGGTAACAAGCTTTGTGGAATTCACCGGCTCGTGCTCCCACAGGAGCAGGCAAAAACGGTATTCGCTTTCAAAGATTTTCGGTGTATCCATGACTTTCTCCTTTCCTGTCAGCGCACTTCTTCTCCGTTGCAGGTGACATTTTCGCTGGTAAACAGCCGGAAAATGGGGGCCTCTATGCCGGTTTCCTCGTTCCATTCGTCTCCCAGATTTTCAAAGGTGTTTCCGTCCACCCGGACATTCTGGCAGGAGGAAAACTCCACGCCGCCTACGCTGCAATCATGGATGCGGTTGTTGATCACCTGGATATCCAGGCTAAAGTCTCCGATCACGCCCAGGGTTCCGCAGCCGTAGAGGTCGCAATCCTCCACCAGGATTTTTTCGGAGTTGGTAAAATTCAGAACGCCGCCCATGCAGTAGCCGGGCTCCTGGGTGTGGCCCAGGGAAATATGGGTTACATAAATATTGGAGCAATTCTCAAAAGTCAGCACATCGGCATATCTGGGCACGCAGGAGAGGGTGTTGTCCGTCCGCGCCTCACCGCCGCCCCGGACAGTGACATTCTGCACATTCTGAATAATCAGCTCCGGGCCATCGTAGGGATCGTCCCAGCGATAGTATTCGCCGCCAGATTTGCCATAATCCGCCGCAGTGCTGAAATCGATCAGCTGCGCATCCACAACAATTTCCGTATCGGGGGCAATGGCACTGAGGAACTCGTCCGCAGTAGATACATGGACGGTCTTCTGCTGGCCTGTGATGACACTCTCGGCAATGCCCACAACCTCCTCCGGCACGGTAACGGCATCTACCGTGACCGTAGGGGCTTCCGTCTCCGTAGGGAAGGTAGCGGGCTGGGTGGTTTCCTGGATGACTGCCTGGGTTACTTCCTGGGTGGTTGCTTCCGGCGCTTTGGACGGGTTGCTGCCGCAGCCTGCAAGGAGCAGGGCGATCAGCAGGAAAGAGACGATTCGTTTCATTGGTTTTCTTCCTTTCTCTATGAGAATTAGATTTAATGCGTTAAACCTTACACTTGGAGTTTAACACATTAAACCTTATTTGTCAAGAGGGTTAAGGAAGTCTTAAAGGTGACGTCTTTCGTCTTTCCCCTTTTCCTGTCCGCCGGGGGATATTCTTCAAAAAGCCCCTTGTAACCGGATGCTTTCTGTGATAAAATAAAGTGATTTATTCTGTGAAAAACGCATTTGGAGGATTGTATGTTGCTTTTTGGCCCACATTAGCCCTCTGCTGCAAACCATAAACCATTCAGATTTTGTGGAGGACTATGTTATGTCTACTTTAGAACAAGAAATCAGCCGCCGCCGAACCTTCGCCATCATCTCCCACCCGGATGCCGGTAAAACCACCCTGACGGAGAAGTTTCTGCTCTACGGCGGAGCCATTGCCCAGGCGGGTGTGGTCAAGGGAAAAAAGAATTCCCGCGCCGCCACTTCCGACTGGATGGAAATTGAGAAACAGCGTGGTATTTCCGTCACCTCTTCCGTCATGCAGTTCCAGTATGAGGGCTTCTGCATTAACATTCTGGATACGCCGGGCCACCAGGACTTCTCCGAGGATACCTACCGCACCCTGATGGCAGCGGACTCCGCCGTCATGGTCATTGACGGGGCCAAGGGCGTGGAGCCCCAGACCCGGAAGCTTTTCAAGGTCTGCGCCATGCGGCACATCCCCATTTTTACCTTTGTGAACAAGATGGACCGGGAGGCCAAAGATCCCTTTGACCTGCTGGACGAGCTGGAGCGGGAGCTGGGCATTGAAACTTATGCCATGAACTGGCCCATTGGCTCCGGCAAGGACTTCCAGGGCGTTTACGACCGGGAGAATAGCCAGCTTCTGTTCTTCTCCGGCGTTTCCGGAAAGAATAAGGCAGGCAAGCAGGCCATCGACCTGTATGACCCGGAGGTTGCCGCTCTTCTGGACAGCGAAGAGAAGCACCGGCAGCTGATTGACGATGTGGAGCTATTGTCTGCCGGACGGGAAATGGATCTGGAAGAGGTTCGCCGGGGGCAGCTGAGCCCGGTGTTCTTTGGCTCTGCCCTGACGAACTTCGGCATTGAGCCCTTCCTGGAATCCTTCCTGAAGCTGACCCCGCCTCCTCTGGCCCGGGTTGCGGACTGCGGAACCATCGATACCTTCAGTCCGGATTTCTCCGCCTTCGTCTTTAAGATTCAGGCCAATATGAATAAGGCCCACCGGGACCGGCTGGCCTTTATGCGGATTTGCTCCGGCAAATTTACCCGGGACGCGGAATACTACCACGTGCAGGGCGGGCGGAAGATGCGCCTGTCTCAGCCTCAGCAGATGATGGCTGCCGAGCGGGAAATCGTGGAAGAGGCCTACGCCGGAGACGTAATCGGTGTATTTGACCCCGGCATTTTCTCCATCGGCGATACCATCACCGTTCCCGGCAAGAAGTTCCGCTTCTCCGGCATTCCCACCTTTGCCCCGGAGCACTTTGCCCGGGTTTCCGCCAAGGATTCCATGAAGCGCAAGCAGTTTGTCAAGGGTACGGAGCAGATTGCCCAGGAGGGCGCCATCCAGATTTTTAAGGTTCCCAATTCCGGTATGGAAGAGGTGATCGTAGGCGTTGTGGGTACGCTGCAGTTTGACGTATTTGAGTACCGCATGAAAAACGAATACGGCGTGGATTTGCGGATGGAGGGCCTGCCTTACGAGGAAATCCGCCTGATTGACAGCTATCCCGGCGACCTGACGGATTTGAATCTGGGTACGGATGCCGAGCTGCTGGAAGACTACAAGGGCAGAAACCTGCTGGTGTTCTCCAGCTATTGGGCCATTGATTTCACCTGCCGGAGAAATCCGGGGCTGCAGGTTTCGGAAATCGTGGTATCGGAAGGGTAAGCGATATGAATTTCTGGGGTCATCTGAAAACCGTTGCCCATCACCGGGCGCTGGTGTGCCAGGGCTGCTTCCGCGTGGGCCTGTACCGGCAGGGTCTGACCCACGACCTGAGCAAGTTCTCCCCTACGGAATTCTGGCGAGGGGTAAAATACTACCAGGGGACTCGGAGTCCCAACGCCGCAGAGCGGGAGGAGAAAGGCTACAGCGAGGCCTGGATGCACCACAAGGGCCGCAACCGGCACCACTATGAATACTGGACGGATTTGAGCCCCGCCACCCGCCGGTATGGGCCGGTGGAAATGCCCCGCAGGTATCTGGTGGAAATGGTAATGGATCGCCGGGCCGCCTGCATGACCTACGAGGGGAAGGCCTATACTCCCGCATCCCCCCTGCAATACTTTGAAAAGAGCAGGGAGCGGCTGCTGATGCATCCCAATACGGAAAAAGCCCTGGGCTTTCTTTTGACCATGCTCCGGGATCAGGGAGAACAGGAAACCTTCCGCTACATCCGTCAGTCCGTTTTAAAGGGGAAACCCTTCCCCTGGGAAAACACTCCGGGGAGGAATGGGCCGCATGAAGATGAAAATTGACGGGAAGCGCATTCTACTTAGCCTTCCCTGGACGGCGATTACTTTGGCCTCCGCCCTGTGCCTGCGGGGGCTGAACTGGGGCGCTCCTGCGGGGGGGCTTCTAGCCCACCTGCGATACGGGCTTGTGTACAATCTATCCAGCAATATCCTGGATTTTCTGCTGCTGGCCCTGGTATGCTTTTTACTGGCATTTCTGGAAACGGGCGGGTTTTTCTCCGGGGAACGGCGGTTTTTCCTGCCGGGACTGGCGATCGCCGTACTGTTTGCAGGCAATACCCTGATTTTCCAGTCCCCCACCGGGGCACTGGAAAACCTGGTTGCCCTGCCGGGGTGCGCGAGCCCAGAAAACCTGCTGCACTGGGTTTCCCAGGTGGGCAGCTGGTATGGGCTGAGCCTGTGCTTCTTCCGGTGGATGGCCCGCCCCTTGGGGGTAAAAAATGAAAAAGCCCCCGCCGGAAAGCTGTGCCTTCTCTGGGCGGGCGTGATGCTTGTGCTGTGGCTGCCGATTCTGATTCTTCGGGCCCCCGGCTCCATTTATCTGGATACGGATGCCCAGATTCTCCAGTTTATGGGCAAGCTCCCCTGGGAGGCCTCCAATCCCATTTTTCTGACGCTCCTCTACGGCCCGCTGTTCTGCCTGGGAAGGGCCCTTGGTGGGGACAATATTGGGATTCTTGTCTGTGTTGCGGTGCAGATTGGGCTGACGCTGTTCGCCTTTTCCTTTGCCTGCCGGGAGGTTTCCTGGCAGCGGGGAAGCAAAAGAGCGGGGTGGCTATTATGCCTGTTTTTTGGCCTGATGCCCAATTTCCCCTCCTTTGCCGCATCGGTATTAAAGGACTTTATCCATGCGCCGCTGTATCTTTTGTTTGCTCTGTACCTGCGCCGGTGCGTCCGGGAGCCGAGCAAAAAGGATATGGGGCTCCTTTTGGCATTGGCGGTGCTCTGCGCCGCCACCCGTAAGGGGGCGGTGTATCTGGTATCTGCCTGCCTATTGGGGCTGCTGTGGCTGCAAAAAGATCGCCGCAAGGTGCTTACGCTGGCAGTCTGCGGAATCCTGGCAGGGCACTTCTGCCTGAATGGACTCCTTCTTCCGGCTCTGGGGGTGGAAAAACCCATGGAGCAGGAAAACTACAGCTTTTTCTATCCCATCACCGGCTACTACTGCCAGCGCTATGACGGGGAACTAACCCAGGAGGAAAAGCAGATCATCTCTGATGTACTGGACTACGAAACCGTGCGCACGGGCTTCTCTCCCACCGGGGTGGATACCATCAAGCAGACCTACCATGCTGTGTCTTCTGCCCAGGTTCGGAGATATCTGGCGCTCCATGCTTCCTTCTTCCGGAAGCACCCAATTACCTGCCTGGAGGCGCTGGTGTATTCCCGGAACTACTATTTTACCCCCTGGACCTCCCAGGGGGAGCGAATTACCGTGGGCCAGTATCCCTTCCAAAAGCTGACAAACGCGGAAAGCAGCAGTTTTTCTTATTACCTGCCGGAAAGCATCCGCACAACCGTTGAAAACGAGCTGTGGGAAGTGATGAAAGCCCCTGTGCTGCGGGAGCTCACGGGAACCGGCGCTTATACCTGGCTGAGCCTGCTGCTCTTCAGCGCTGCCCTGTGGCAAAAGAACCGGAAAAAGGAGATCTGGCTCCTCAGCATGACGGTGCTCACCGCCGGGCTGCTGCTGACCCATCTCAACGGCGCACTGCGGTATGCAAGCCCGCTGATCTATACGGCCCCGGTGCTGTTGCTGCTGTTCCGGGCAGACGGAAACGGAATACAGGAATAAACGGCTGCTGCAAAAAAGCCAAGAAAAACAAAAGTCATTCCATGCCAGCGCGCGCTGGCACGGAATGACTGTTTTTTGTGTAAAACGCAGCCTGCGGTTTATTTATTCTTCGGCAGCGTAACCGTAAACTTTGTAAAGGAGGCGTTGCTTTCCACGTGGATGCTGCCGCCGTGGAGCTCCACAACTCGCTTGACCACCGCCAGGCCGATGCCGTTTCCTTCGGTATTGTGGGAATGGTCTGCCTGGTAGAATTTCCGGAAAATGGCCTCCAGCTGGTCTTCAGGGATGAAAGAACCGGTATTGGTAATGGATACGGCAATGCTGTTTTCCTCTTCGGAGGCAGAAATCTCCACCGTCTGCCCTTCCGGGGAAAACTTGATGGCATTGTCCAGTAGATTCACCCAAACCTGGCTCAAAAGCTCCTGGTTGCCGGTGATGGTGTGCTCCTCCAGCTCCAGACTCATTTCCAGGTTTTTCTTTTCCCACTTTGCTTCCAGCAGCAGGACGCTTTTACGCAGCTGCTCGGAAAGATTAAAGGTGGTGATATCCGTCAGAATCGCCTGGTTTTCCACCTTGGTCAGGTTCAGCACATTGGTTGCCATATAGGCCAGCCGCCGGGATTCGCTCTCAATGATGTTCAGGTATTCCTTCTGCTCCTGGTCGCTGAGATTCCCCTGCTTTAAAAGGCTTGCAAACCCGGCAATGGAGACGATGGGCGTTTTAAACTCATGGGAAAAATTGTTGATAAAGTCGGAGCGGAGCATTTCCGTGCCCTCCAGCTCCTGAGCGGTGGTATTGAAGCTGTCGATCATATCCCGGAATGGACGGACGCTGCCCAAAATCTTGCCCGGCACGATCCTGGCCTTATAATCTCCGGAGGCCAGCCGGTGGAGCCCCTCCGTCATCCGGTTAATGGAGCGCAGGGGAAAGGTGCCCAGAAGGAAGGTCAGCAGTGTGCCGCCCACCAGACTGATGAGGGCGATAATGCCGAAAAAGCCGAGAATACTGGCGTGCTCCATCCACTGAGCCAGAATGCCCAGCTTGTCCACTGCCAACAGCACAATACCGATGATCCCCAGAGTCACCAGGGTCACCAGGAACACGCTGCCGGAGAGCAGCAGCGTCAGGGTCATGCGGCCCTGCTTTTCTGCCTTCATACCTTCTTCACCGCCTTATAGCCCAGGCCGCGGACGGAGATGATTTCAAATTCAGGCCAGTTTTCAAAGCGCTTGCGCAGCCGCCCAATGTGAACCGTGACGGTTTCCCAGCCGGTATCGGAGTCCATGCCCCAGATTTCATCCATCAGCTGAATGCGGGTGAAGATTTTGCCTGGGTAGGACAGGAGCTTATATAGAAGGAGGAATTCCTTCTGAGGCAGCTCCTGATGCTCGTTCCCCCGGCTGACAGTCAGGGAATCGTAATCCAGCACCACCGGGCCGATGACGATTTTCCGCTCGCTGGCAATCTTTGCCCGCCGGAGCAGCGCTTTGATCCGCAGCAGCATTTCGTCGGTATCCACAGGCTTGGTCATATAGTCATCCGTGCCCACCAGGAAGCCCTTCTTCCGGTCTTCCGACAGCTGCTTGGCGGAAACCATCAGAATCGGCAGCTCACTATTGGCACTGCGCAGGGTCTTCGTAAACTCATAGCCATCCATCCGGGGCATCATAATGTCCAGCACTGCCAGATCGATGTGCTCTTTGTCCATAACAGCCAGGGCCTCTTCGCCATCGCAGGCGGTGGTAACGGTATAGCCATCGCCCTCCAGCACCGCCCGCATCAGCCGTCGGGTATTTTTATCGTCATCGACTACCAGAATATGAAACATTGTTTAAGCCTCCACGGTTTTGCTTGCTTTCTCACTTAGAATATGGTATGATTCTAAACCGAAACGAAACAGCTTCTTTATTATACCCGGGCGTTCTGCAAGAAACAAGGGGAAAGCGGAATAGTTTATCTGTAGTTTAGCTTCAGGCTGTATACTACCTCTCAGCAAAAATGGGAGGATTCGGCTGTGAGAGCATGGATCGACAAGGTATTTTATAAGCTGGTATGGCGTCTGGTGTGGATGTTCTACCCCCGCTATACCATAGAAGGGCTTGAAAATCTGCCGGAGGAGCCATCTATTGTGGTGGGCAACCACTCTCAGGCCCATGGGCCGATTTTCAGCGAGCTGTATTTTCCGGGAAAGCACTCTATCTGGTGCGCCGGGCAGATGATGTCCTGCAAGGAAGTGCCGGACTACGCCTATCATGACTTCTGGGATGAAAAACCGGCGTTCCTGCACCCCTTTTTTAAGGTTTTGTCCTACATCATTGCCCCCCTCATCTCCGCCGTTATGCGCTGCGGGGATACCATTGCCGTTTACCACGATACCAGAGTGATTTCCACCTTCCGCACCACTGTACAAAAGCTGAAGGAAGGGGAACACATCATCATTTTCCCGGAGTGCAAGCGGGGCTACAACCAGATTCTCTGCGCATTCCAGGAGAATTTTATTGATGTGGCAAAGCTCTACTATAAAAAAACAGGCAAAGAGGTTTGTTTCGTTCCCATGTACCTGGCGCCCAAGCTCCGCAGGGCCTATTTTGGCAAGCCCATACGCTACAATAGCGCTGTGCCCATTGCGCAGGAGCGGGAGCGAATCTGTAAGGCCCTGATGGAGAGCATTACAGAAATTGCGGTTTCTCTGCCGGAGCATATTGTGGTCCCCTACCCCAACGTGCCGAAAAAGAACTACCGCACAAATCTTGCTACCGAGGCGATTATTCATGAAAAAACCGGTTGTTGACTATCGGGGTTTCCGACTGTCCAAAATCAACGAACCCCAGTATAAGCACCTGAAGCTGCTGTTGGGCTGGCTTGTGTACTTTCTGTTCTATTTCCTGACGGAAAGCTTTATTCCCGTGGAAAAGTGCCACCTGATTCACAGCGCACTGGATGACAAAATTCCCTTTAACGAGTTCTTTTTTATTCCCTACTGCTTCTGGTATGTGCTGATTGTAATTTCCCTGGGGTACTTTGCCCTGTATAATGTGGATAATTTCAAAAATCTGCAAATTTATATCATCATTACCCAAGTGGTTGCCATGACGGTGTACATTCTTTATCCCAGTGTTCAGGATCTGCGGCCTGCGGAGTTTGTCAGAGACAATCTCTTTACCAAGGTCGCCACTTTGATCTACACCTTTGACACCCCCACCGGGGTGTGCCCCAGTTTGCACGTGGCCTATTCCCTGGGCATCGGCTCTTGCTGGCTGAAAGAGAAGAGCGCCAGCAAGCCCTGGAAGGCCTTTATCGTCTTCTGCGTGGTGCTCATCAGCATTTCCACCACCGTTGTCAAGCAGCATTCCGTCATCGATATTGCCGCCGCCCTGCCTGTTGGCCTGCTGGCGGAAATCCTGGTGTTCGGGAAATACTGGAAAGCAAAGCTTCAAAAAGTCTAATCGCCCGAAAGGGCGATTTTTCTTTACACCGGCGATAAAAAATAGTAAAATAAGTGGTAAGATGCAGGCGGTTCTGCCTGTCAAATTTTGGGAAATCCCATCCTGTAAGGAGGCTAATCCATTATGAAACGCTCCGAAATCAACGCTGCCATCCGGGAAATGGAAGCAATGTGCGCAAAGTGCGGCTTCCAGCTTCCGCCCTTCTGCGGCTATACCCCAGAACAGTGGCAGAATTTGGATCATTCCTACGATGAAATCCGGGACTGCGGTCTGGGCTGGGACATCACCGACTACGGCCTGGGGGACTTTGAAAAGGTAGGCTTTTCTCTGGTGACCATCCGCAACGGCTGCCGCGCCATGGCGGAGAAATACCCCAAGGTGTACGCGGAAAAGCTGCTGTACCTCAAGGAGGGCCAGTATTCCCCCAACCACTTCCACTGGTATAAAACCGAGGATATCATCAACCGCGGCGGCGGAAATGTCCTCATTAAGGTATACAACAGCCTGCCCAATGAAGAAATCGACTATGCGTCCCCCGTAACCGTCCATACGGACGGGCACACCTATCAGGTTCCGGCGGGCGCTTGCGTTCGGCTGACTCCTGGCGAGAGCATCCATATCCAGCAATATCTCTACCACGATTTCACCGTAGAGCCCGGCAGCGGCAATGTGCTGCTGGGAGAGGTGAGCCAGTGCAATGACGACGAAACCGACAACCGGTTCAATCCGCCGGTGGGCCGATTCCCCGCCATTGAGGAGGACGAACCCCCCTATCGGCTGCTGTGCAACGAATACCCCAAGGCAAAATAAAAGAAAAAACTCCCAGGCATTTTTGTTGCACCGGCAACAATGCTTGGGAGTTTTCTCACCTATAATAAGGCCGTAAGCATGAAGGGCGGCTGTATGGGCTGCCTAACCGTAAAAAAGGAGAAACACAGGATGATTCGCAGAATTATTGAAATTGATCAGGAAAAATGCAATGGCTGCGGCCTTTGCGTTACCGCCTGTCACGAGGGCGCAATTGCCCTAATCGGCGGCAAGGCCTATCTTGCCCGGGAACACTATTGTGACGGGCTGGGGGACTGTCTCCCCGGCTGCCCCACCGGGGCAATCACCTTTGTAGAGCGGGAAGCCCCCGCCTACGATGAGGCCGCCGTTTTGAAAGCCAAGGCGGAAAAGGCCGCATCCCACACCGGCTGTCCCGGTCTGCGGCTGCAAAATCGGCAGCCCCAGGCCCCCGGGGAGGGAAGCTGCCCCAGCCAGCTGCAGCAGTGGCCGGTGCAGATAAAGCTGGTGCCGGTGCAGGCGCCCTGGTTTGAAAACGCCGATGTGCTGGTAGCCGCAGACTGCACCGCCTACGCCTACGGAGATTTTCACCGGGATTTCCTCCGGGGGAAAACGCTGCTGGTTGGCTGCCCCAAGCTGGACGCGGTGGACTACAGTGAAAAGCTGACCAAGATTTTTGCCGCAAATTCCATCCGTTCCGTATCGGTACTTCGGATGGAGGTGCCCTGCTGCGGCGGTCTGGAGCGGGCGGTGAAAACCGCCATTGCCCAGTGCGGCAGAGAAATCCCCCTGACGGTAACCACCATTACCACAGACGGGAACGTAAAATAAGTATCTATTTTTCAGGAGATTACCCATGAACAACGAAACCATGTTCTGCTTCCAGTGTGAGCAGACAACCGGCTGCACCGGATGCACCGGCGCAGCCGGCGCCTGCGGAAAGAGCGCCGAAACGGCGCGATTGCAGGACGCCCTTACCGGGGCACTCATCGGCCTTGCCCGGGCCTCGGACGGCAACCCGGATTTGCTGACGGAGGAAACGGATGCCCTTATTCAGCAGGGACTGTTTGCCTGCGTGACCAATGTAAATTTTGAGGATGCAGCCATCCGGGAGCTCATCCACCGGGTGCACCGGGAAAAGGCCCGGCTGGTGCCGGACTGCAGCACCTGCCAAAACCCCTGTGGGCACAATGACGACTATGACATGAAGCATATCTGGAATGCCCAGGAGGACATCCGTTCCCTCAAATCCCTGATTCTCTTCGGCATCCGGGGCATGGCGGCCTACGCCTATCATGCATCCGTTCTGGGCTACCGGGACGGGGAAATCAACCGCTTTTTCTACCGCGCACTGTTCCTTCTGGGGGAGGAATCCTCTGTAGATGCGCTGCTCCCCGTGGCGCTGGAAGTGGGCGAGGTCAATCTCGCCTGCATGGAGCTCCTGGACAGAGCCAACACGGAAACCTTCGGAAACCCCGAGCCAACAACCGTCAGCCTGACGGTGGAGAAGGGCCCCTTTATCGTAGTCAGCGGGCATGACCTGTATGATCTCAAATGCCTGCTGGAGCAGACCCAGGGGAAGGGCATCAATATCTATACCCACGGGGAGATGCTGCCGGCAAACGCCTACCCGGAGCTGAAAAAATACCCTCATTTAAAGGGGAATTTCGGCACTGCCTGGCAGAACCAGCGCCGGGAGCTGGACGGGCTGCCCGCCCCCATTCTCTTCACCACCAACTGCCTGATGCCCCCCAAGGAGAGCTGCAAAGACCGGGTATTCACCATGGAGATGGTGCGCTTCCCCGGAACGCACCACATTGGCGCCGACCGGGACTTTTCCCCTCTGATTGCCAAGGCTCTGGAACTGGGAGGATACCGGGAGGATATGCACTTTACCGGCATCAACGGCGGACACAGCGTCATGACCGGCTTTGGGCGCAAGGCGGTGCTGGACAATGCCCAGGTGATTGTAGACGCCGTGAAAGCCGGGGCACTCCGGCACATTTTCCTGGTGGGCGGCTGCGATGGAGCCCGGAAAGGACGGGACTACTTTACGGACTTTGTAAAGCAGACGCCCCCCGATACCGTAATTCTGACCCTGGCCTGCGGAAAATACCGCTTCAACGATTTGGATTTGGGAACGTTGGGCCCGCTGCCGAGGCTTTTGGATATGGGTCAGTGCAACGATGCCTACTCCGCCATTACCGTAGCGGTGGCTCTGGCGGATGCCTTTGGCTGTGGGGTGAACGATTTGCCCCTGTCCATGGTACTATCCTGGTATGAGCAGAAGGCGGTGTGCATTCTTTTGACCCTGCTGCACCTGGGCATTCGGAATATCCGCCTGGGCCCCACGCTCCCGGCCTTCCTTTCACCCAATGTGCTTGCCCTGCTGGCAAAGACCTACGCCATTGCGCCTACCGCCACACCGGAAGCGGATTTGCAGGCAATTCTTGGATAAAGAGCGTTTGGGGCGGCGGCAGCGCTCTGTACAGCGCTGCGGCGCCAGACTGCCGTGGGAATCTTATGGTTGCTACGTTTCTCCGCGTCCGAGATTGCCACACCAGTGACATCGGTCACTGGTTCGCAATGACATGGGATAGGGCAAAGATTGCCACACCAGGAAAGCGGACTGGTTCGCAATGACAAAGGAGGGAGTCTGCGCACCGGGTCACAATGACGTGGGGGAGGGCAAAGATTGCCACACCAGGAAAGCGGACTGGTTCGCAATGACAAAGGAGGGAGTCTGCGCACCGGGTCGCAATGACAATCGAAGATCGCCATTCCTTCATTCCTTCACGAAAAATCCCCCTGGCAAGAATGCCAGGGGGATACTCTCTCTGTGTGGGCCACAGCGTTCAGGGGGTTACTTGATGAGCTTCTTGAACTCGTCGTAAACGAACTGAACCTTGGGTCCGATAATGACCTGAACGGAGGTCTTGCCCGGACGGATGACACCGGCAGCACCGGAGGACTTGATCTTAGCCTCGTTGACCAGCAGGCGATCCTTTACTTCCAGACGCAGACGGGTGATGCAGTGCTCGGCGGAAACAACGTTGTCCTTGCCGCCCAGGCCTTCCAGAATGATGGAAGCCATAGCGGTGTAGTCGTCGTTAGCCAGCTCGATCTTCATCTCGCCATCCTGATCGTCTTCACGGCCGGGGGTCTTCAAATCCCACTTCTTAATGGCGAAGTAGAACACGGCGAAGAACACTGCGAAGGCGGCGATGCCCATGGGGATGATCAGCCAGGTCTTGGCAGCTGCGGGCAGGGAAGCGGAGAACAGCAGGTCGGTTGCACCGGCGGAGAAGCAGAAGCCGGCACGGAAGCCCAGGCCAACGGTGATGGCAGCGAAGACGCCATACAGAGCAGCGTAGACAACGTACAGGGGGAATGCCAGGAACATGAATGCGAACTCAAAGGGCTCGGTAACGCCGCACAGGAATGCACAGACGGCAGCCGCGCCAACCAGGCCGATGGTGGCCTTCTTCTTGTTGGACTTTGCGGTGACGATCATAGCGGTGGCAGCGCCGGGGATGCCGAACATCATGCAGGGGAAGAAGCCAGCCATGTAGGAACCGACGGACCAGTTGATCACGGTGCCGTTTGCCATGGTGTCGCCCTCAACCAGAGCGCCCCAGTAAGCGGTCAGGTCGCCCAGGCCGATGGTATCGAACCAGAACACGTTGTTCAGAGCGTGATGCAGGCCGGTGGGGATCAGCAGACGGTTCAGGAAAGCGTACAGGCCAACGCCTACAACGCCCAAGCTCTTGATGCCATTGCCCACGGCAACCAGAGCGCCGAAGACAACGGGCCATACGAACAGCAGGATGGCGGAAACAACAATGGAGACAACGCCGGTGACAATGGCGACGGAGCGCTTGCCGGAGAAGAAGGCCAGCACGTCAGGCAGCTTGGTGCTCTTAAACTTGTTGTAGCAAACAGCGCCGATGACACCGGACAGGATGCCGGTGAAGGGGTTGGCGATCTTGGAGAAAGCCACGGTGTTGACTTCGGAAGCCATCATGCCGGGGGCGATGACGCTGACCACGCCGGTGGACAGCAGGTTCGTGATCATCAGCCAGGAAACCAGGCCAGCCAGACCGGCAGTGCCATCGTTCTCTTCTGCCAGGCCAACGGCAACGCCGATGGCGAACAGGATTGCCATGTTGTCGATCAGGGCGCCGCCTGCTTTGATCAGGAAGAAGCCCAGAACATACTTAAAGCCTTCGGTTGCACCGGCAGCACCCATAACAGCGGGAGCAAGGGCATAGCCCAGACCCATCAGAATGCCGCAGATGGGAAGCACGGCGACAGGCAGCATCAGAGCCTTGCCCAGCTTCTGCAGAGTTTTCATCATAGAAAAAATCCTCCTTCGATTCTTCTTGCCACCGATTTCCCGGCGGCATGCCTATTTATTAAGACCGTCGGCCCACAACGGTCTTTATGGCCTAAAATAATTATTTTGCCAGACGAATGACTGCATCGTCATTGGTTACCGGCTTGCCGGTGGTCTTCTCAAAGGTGCTGTAATCCGAAGAGTTGCACACCAGCATGGGGGTGATGGTATTGAGCCCCGCAGCCTTGACTGCCTCCAGATCCACCTCGATGAGCAGGTCGCCCTTTTTGACCTTCTGCCCGTTCTGGGCGTGGATGGTAAAGCCCTTGCCCTGCAGGCCCACGGTTTCCAGGCCCACATGGATCAGGATTTCCGCTCCGCAGTCGGCAACCAGGCTGACTGCATGACCGGTATCGAACATGGTATCCACCGTTGCGTCACAGGGGGCGCAGATTTTCCCGTCAGTGGGCTCGATGGCAACGCCGTCGCCCAGCATACCGGAAGAAAAAGTAGGATCGGGAACCTCTGCCACAGGCACGGCGTTGCCTGCCACGGGGGCAAAGAGTTCATCGGTTTTTTGACCAAACAGCTTACTGAAAAATCCCATAGTTATGTTCCTTTCGCCGAAAGTCCCCTGTGTGCGCCGGAAACCTTGCACGAAAAAAGCACCTCTCTGGCTGTACTGCCTCAGATCGGCGCTGGCGTCCTTGCCTTCCTTCCTGCATCTGCAATGGGGTGGGGAATCTTTCCTTTTCACCCCTAAGGTAACACAGTGTTCATAAGTTGTCAATCATTATTCGTCCATCCCTCGCATTTTTGGAGAGTCCTCTAAATTTTTATATAATTTTTTGCTAATTTGCACATTATTTTTTACTTATACCTTTCCTTGATTTTCACGCATCTTGGCACTTTCCTGCTTTTGTCATAGAATTTTTTGCATAACGAGTGGTATATTTCCCTCTTTGCTTTTCATTTCCCCGGATATACGGGTATCCATTTTCCCTATACATTTACCATTTTATTAACTATCGGAATTCCGGTGTCCCCTCTTGACAGAGGAAAAAAGCCTGTTGTACAATAGAAGAAATATATGCACCGTTTTCAGGAGGACGCCCCATGGATCCCATTCTCTCTCAGCTGCCCCAGGTTCTGCCCCAGTGGTACGGGCAGTGCGCCCGGGATCTGCCCTGGCGGCACACCCACGACCCCTACCGGATCTGGGTATCGGAAATCATGCTGCAGCAGACCCGGGTAGAGGCGGTAAAGGGTTACTATGCCCGATTCCTGACGAAGCTGCCCACCGTGCAGGCCCTTGCCCGGTGCGATGGTGACGCGCTGCACAAGCTCTGGGAGGGACTGGGCTACTACAGCCGGGTGCGGAACCTGAAGAAAGCCGCCCAGGTAATTGTAACGGAATACGGGGGCGTTTTTCCAAAAGCCCACGACCAAATCCTTGCCCTGCCGGGCATTGGCCCCTATACCGCCGGAGCCATCGCCTCCATTGCCTTTAATGCCCCCACCCCGGCTGTGGACGGGAATGTTCTGCGGCTGGTTTCCCGGCTGACGGACGACCCCTCCCCCATCGATGCCCCCGCCACCAAGGCGAAGGTGACCCAGGCGCTGGCAGAAATCTACCCCAGGGAGGCGGGCCTTTTCACCCAGGCGCTGATGGAGCTGGGGGCCACCCTATGCGGCCCGAACCGGGCCCCGGAGTGCGGGCAATGCCCCTGCAAGGACTTCTGCCTGGGCTTTTCCCGGGGAAGTGCCCAGACGCTTCCCGTAAAGGCCCCCAAGAAGGAGAAGCGAACGGAAGAAAAAACCGTGTTTCTTCTTTCCTGTCAGGGTTTTTACGCCCTGCACCGGCGGGAAAATACCGGGCTGCTTGCCGGGCTGTGGGAATTTCCCAACGTTTCCGGTGCTCTATCCGCCGAAGAAGCCCTCCGGCAGATAGAGCAGTGGCAGCTTGAACCCAGGGAGCTGAAAAAAATCATTCACCGCAAGCATATTTTTACCCACATTGTGTGGGAAATGGAGGGCGTTTACGCCGAAATAAACCGGAAGGACAGCCGGTTCGTCTGGATGACGGCGGAGCAGCTGGAGGGCGAGGCCGCCCTGCCCACCGCGTTCCGCCAATTCTGGGAGGAGGAAGACCATGTTTGACTACCATATTCATTCCATCGTATCCTTTGACGGTCACGACAGCGGCCTGGCTCTGGCAAAAGCCGCCGCAGACAAGGGATTAACGGAAATTTGCTTTACCGACCATGTGGATTTTGATCCCCAAGCGGTCACCCAAACCATGGTGTTTAACGTAAACTGCTACAATGCGGAGTATGACGGTCTGGAAGTGCCGGGGCTGAAAATCCGCCGGGGCATGGAGTTTGGCCTGCTGGAACACAACCAGTCCCTGCTGCTGCAGCGGCTGAGCCAGCGGCACTACGATTTTGTGCTGGGCAGCGTCCACTTTGTCCACGGGCTGGATGTTTACTTTCAGGAATATTGGCAGGGAAAGATCCCCTTCCAGGCCCAGAGCGACTTTCTGGAGGAAACCCTGAAACGGGTGCAGGTGCACGACGACTACGATGTTCTGGCCCACCTGACCTTTTTAATGAAATCCCCCTTCAATCCCACCCGCTCTCCCCTGGAATATGCCGCCCACCGGGAGGTGCTGGACGAGATTCTGAAAACCCTGGCCTCCAAGGGCAAGGGCCTGGAAATGAACACCAGCGGCGTTGACCGCAGCGTGGGGTTTTTGCCCACCATCGATTTCTTCCGGCGGTTTAAAGAGCTGGGCGGAGAGATTGTCACCGTGGGCTCTGACGCCCACCGGTGTGAGCGGGTAGGCCAGTATTGCCCCCAGGCCGCCGCCATGCTGGCAGATATTTTCGGCTATGTTTGCACCTTCCAGGATCGCAAGCCAATCTTTCACAAAATCAAATAAAAATAATTGTAAGCTTTACATAGTTTGTGCGCATACTGTGTGCGTTTGCTTTTGTCAGAGCTACAGTTTGCCCCCGGCTTCCTTGACAAAGCCGGGGGCTTAATGTATACTAATACACTAGGTAAGTGGGGGAAAACCGGTATGCGGCGGCAAAAGCCGTACCGCGCCCGAGATCGCCACGCTAGTGGGCCGATTGAGGCACATCGGCCCAAAACGGTTCAATTTATAAATTCTGAAGGAAGTATTTTCATGATCATCAAGTGGGACATTACCATTCCCCAGCTTTCCGGGGAGCAGGTGCGCAGAGCTTATGTATATCTGCCGGAGAGCTACGATTTTGAGCCGGAGAAACGGTATCCCGTTATGTATCTGTTTGACGGGCACAATGTCTTCTTTGATGAGGACGCAGCCTACGGGACCTCCTGGGGCATGAAGGACTACATGGACGAAAGCGGCAAGCAGCTGATCCTTGTGGGCATCGAGTGCAACTACGAGGGCAACGGGCGGCTGGAAGAATACTCCCCTGTCACCTTTGATAATTCCGAGCTGGGCCGGATCAAAGGCCGGGGCAAGCACTATATGCACTGGCTGATTAACGAGCTGAAGCCCTACATCGATGCCACCTACCGCACCCTGCCCGACCGGGAAAATACCCTGATTGCAGGCTCCAGCATGGGCGGTCTGATGGCTCTGTATGCCGTCACCACCTTTAACCATATTTTTCAGCGGGCGGCCTGCCTGAGTCCCAGCCTGTGGGTTGCTTCGGGGAAGATGCTGGAGCTCATCGCCCGGGCCCATATCCGCCGGGACACCTGCATCTATTTAGACTACGGCGCCAAGGAAATGTTCAACCACGCCGCCAACGCCGAGGCTCTGTTCTCCACCAGCCACCTGCTGCTGATCAAGCGGGTGAATCTGGCCTTCCGGATTGTGCCGGAAGGGACGCACTGCGAGGCCTCCTGGGCAAAGCAAGTGCCGATTTTTATGGAGTGCCTGGGGATCGAATGATGCCGCGGCTGCAATAACGCCGTCTGAACCGAAGGCATACCATTCAACCAGGGAGTGTACCACGCCCGAGATTGCCACACCAGGAAAGCGGCACTGGCTCGCAATGACGCCTTTTCTGTCATTCCGAGGCAGTGCGCACTGCTCCGCGCTAAGAGCCGCCTTCGGCGGTTGCGCTCTGCACAGCGCTGCGGCGCTAGACTGCCGTGGGAATCTTCTCTTTCCCGCAGTTGCTACCTTTGACTGAAGGAAGATTGCCACACCAGTGCTGCGGCACTGGTTCGCAATGACGTAGGATGTAGTCTGCGGCACTGGCTCGCAATGACAAAGGAGGGCAGTGGGCGCAGAAGTCAATAAGCAATTCAACACTTTACATAGGAAGGGAAAACCAATGGAAGTTCGTTATTTTAAGCACTACAGCAGCAACCTGAATCGGGATATGGAGTTTAAGGTTTACGGCTCCTACGGCAAGCCCGTGCTGTTTTTCCCCTGCCAGGGCGGTCGGTTCTTTGATTTTGAGGGCAATAATATGCCTCAGACTTGGGCCCCCTGGATCGAATCCGGGCAATGCACCGTTTACTGCGCCGATTCTATTGACAATGAATCCTGGGCCGCTGTGGGATGCGACAACCGCTGGCGCATCGAAAACCACGAAAAGTGGTACCACTACATTGTGGACGAGCTGGTGCCCTACATCAAGCACCTGAGCGGAGAGCGCAATGGCTTCGACCAGGGCATTCTCACCTTCGGCTGCTCCATGGGCGCTATGCACGCGGCAAACCTCTACTATCGCCGCCCCGACCTTTTCTGCGGGTGCTTTGCCATCTCCGGACTGTATGACAACAAGGAGTTCTTTGGTGACTACTGCGACGACCTGGTTTACAACAACTGCCCGGTTTTCTACCTGGACAATATGCCCGCCGATCACCCCTATATGTCCATCTACAACAGCCAGAAATCCCTGATTGTAGTCGGTCAGGGGGCCTGGGAGGATGTGCTTCTGGAATCCACCCGGCGGCTGGACGAGGTATGCTGCCGGAAAGGCATCCACACCCGGTTTGAATACTGGGGGTACGACGTCAACCACGACTGGCCCTGGTGGCACAAGATGGTTGTCACCTACCTGCCCTGGCTGCTGGGGTAAGGGATAAAAAGAATGCAGCCGGCTGCGGCACATCGGCCCCCACAGGCATACACGTAGACGAATATAAAAAGTTTAGATACCAAAGAGAGAAAGAAGCTGAATACATGATGAAAAACTTCATCTTTATCTCCCCGAATTTTCCAATGACCTATTGGAAATTCTGCGCGGAGCTGAAAAAGAACGGAATGCGGGTTCTGGGCATCGGCGACAGCCCCTACGAAAATCTTTTGCAGGAGCTGCGGGACAGCCTGGATGAATACTATAAGGTTTCCAGCCTGGAAAACTATGACGAGGTATTTAAAGCCGTGGCCTTCTTCACCTTTAAGTACGGCAAAATTGACTGGCTGGAATCCAACAACGAATACTGGCTGATGCGGGACGCCCAGCTGCGCACGGAATTCAACATCACCACAGGCCCCAAAAACCCGGATATGCGGAAAATCAAGTATAAGTCCGCCATGAAGGAATACTATGCCAAGGCAGGCATTCCCACCGCCCGCTACCACCTGGTGGAGGGGCTGGAGGACAGTCTGGAATTTGCCCACACCGTAGGCTACCCCGTGGTGGTCAAGCCGGACAACGGCGTCGGTGCAAACAACACCTACAAGCTCAGCTCCGACAGTGACCTGGAATTTTTCATGGAGCACAAGGATGACGAAGTATACATCATGGAAGAGTACGTCCGGGGCTATGTGCAGACCTACGACGCCATTGTAGACTCCAAGGGGCAGCCCCTGTTTGAATCCGGCAATATCTCCCCCCGCTCCATTATGGATATCGTCAACGAAAATACCGATTCCGTCTACTATCTGGTCAAAGACCTGCCGGAGAAGATCCGTTCTGCCGGTCTGCGGACGGTAAAGGCCTTTGGAGTAAAGAGCCGGTTTATCCACCTGGAATTCTTCGTGCTGACGGAAGACCAGGAGGGCCTGGGCAAGGAAGGGGACGTGCTGGGTCTGGAAGTGAATATGCGTCCTGCCGGCGGCTACACCCCGGATATGTACAACTACAGCCAGGAAACCGATGTGTATAAGATCTGGGCGGACATGGTCTGCTTCGATACCAATACCAAGCCCACGGGGGCCCACCACTTCTGCGCCTTCTACGGTCGCCGGGACGGCACCCGCTACAAGCTGGATGACTACGAAATTATGATGAAGTATGCAGGCCACATCGTTATGAACGGGCGCATTCCCGACGCTCTGTCCGGGGCAATGGCAAACCAGATGTATGTGGCAACCTTCGATACCCAGGAGGAGCTGGACGCCTTCTACCGGGACCTGTCGGAGCAGCTGTAACCAATAAAAGGAGAACTGTATTGAACCAACGATTACTGGGAATCCTGGTGGATTCCTTTCCCAAAATTCTGCTGCCCGGTCTGACCATGACCATCCCCCTGACGGTGATTTCCTTCTCCCTGGCCCTGGTGATTGCCGTGGTTACCGCCATGGTGCAGTTTGCAAACGTAAAGGTGCTAAAGCAAATTGCAAGGTTTTATATCTGGGTCGTCCGGGGAACGCCGCTGCTGGTGCAGCTGTACGTCATTTTCTACGGTCTGCCCAACCTGGGGATCATGCTGGAGCCCTTTCCCTCTGCAGTGCTGGTGTTCTCCATCAACGAGGGGGCTTACTGCGCCGAAACCATCCGGGCGGCACTGGAATCCGTGCCCAAGGGGCAGCTGGAAGCGGGCTACTGCGTGGGTATGACTTATATGCAGACCATGCGCCGCATCATCCTGCCCCAGGCCATGCGCACGGCCTTCCCCTCCCTGTCCAATAACCTGATCTCCATGGTGAAGGATACCTCTCTGGCTGCCAACATCACCGTAATGGAAATGTTCATGGTCACCCAGCGCATTGCCTCCCGGTACTATGAGCACCTGGCTCTGTATATTGAGGTTGCCCTTATCTACCTGCTGTTCTGCACGGTGCTGACGAAATTGCAGGCCATGGGGGAAAAGAAGCTCAATTCCTACGGAGGGATGTAAGCCATGGCAATGCTGGAAATTCAAAATCTGCACAAGGCCTTCGATGGGGTGGATGTGCTGAAGGGCGTCTCCCTCAGTGTGGAAAAAGGAGACGTGGTGGCAATTCTCGGCCCCAGCGGCTCCGGCAAGACCACCTTTTTGCGGTGCATCAACTTTCTGGAAACCGCCGACCAGGGGGAACTCATTTTTGACGGTGAGGTATTTCCCCTCCACGATGCCTCCAAAAAGGACATTGGACGGCTGCGGAAGAAAACCGCCTTTGTATTCCAGAACTACAATCTGTTCCGGAACAAAACCGCCCTGCAAAACGTGACCGAGGGGCTGATTACAGGCCGGAAAATGCACAAGGATACCGCAAACGGCATCGGTATGCGGATGCTGCAAAAGGTAGGCATGGCGGACAAAGCCGACAGCTACCCCAATCAGCTCTCCGGCGGGCAGCAGCAGCGGGTCGCCATTGCCAGAGCCCTGGCCCTGGGCCCGGAGATCATCCTCTTTGACGAGCCCACCTCCGCCCTGGACCCGGAGCTCACCGGAGAGGTGCTGGCGGTAATGCGTCAGCTGGCCCAGGAGGGCATGACCATGCTGGTGGTGACCCACGAAATGAATTTTGCAAAGAACGTATCGTCCAAAGTGGTATTCATGGAGGGCGGCGTTGTGGTGGAGGAAAATGACCCCAAGGTCTTTTTCCAGAACCCCAAACAGGAGCGCGCCCGCGCATTCCTGAAAACAATTCTCGGCGAGGATGTCAAATAGGAAAGGAAAACAGTATGAAAAAGAATGTAATTCGCCTTATGGCCCTGTGCCTGGCTGCCCTGATGCTCGCCGCCTGCGGCAGCAAGCAGGAAGCCGCCTCCGACCGTCTGACCCAGGTTCAGGAAAAGGGCGAGCTGGTGATCGCCCTGGAGGGCAACTGGGCCCCCTGGTCTTACCACGATGACAGCGATGCCCTGGTGGGCTACGATGTAGAGGTGGGCAAGGCCATTGCCGAAAAGCTGGGCGTCAAGGCCACCTTTGTAGAGGGTGAGTGGGACGGACTGCTTGCCGGTGTAGAGGCAGGCCGGTACGATATGGTCATCAACGGCGTGGACGTAACCGACAGCCGGAAGGAGACCTACGATTTCAGCGAGCCCTACGCCTACATCCGCACCGCCCTGGTGGTAAAGGCCGGCAACGACACCATCCACAGCTTTGAAGACCTGCAGGGCAAGACCACTGCCAACTCCATCGGCAGCACCTATATGGAAATGGCAGAGAGCTACGGCGCCACCTGCTCCGGAGTAGACACCCTGGACGAGACCATCCAGATGGTGCTCCAGGGCCGGGCAGACGCCACCCTGAACGCCGATGTATCCTTCTATGACTATCTGAGCCAGCATCCTGATGCCGCCATTCAGATTGTGGCCTCCTCCGATGATGCCAACGATGTGGCGATTCCCATGCAGAAGGGCGAAGCTTCCGCTTCCCTGCGGGAAGCCGTCAGCAAGGCAATTGAGGAGCTGCGGGCAGACGGGACTCTGTCCACCCTCTCCAATCAGTACTTTGGTGCAGACATCAGCAGCAAATAAATGTTTCTCCCGCCGGATTCGGCCAATGTCATTCAGTTAGGAAAAGCTGGACTTCACAGAAATGTGAGGTCCAGTTTTTTTGTTACATTCTGTACGGACTGCCACGGTTGAACGGGGGAAGATTGCCACGGCAGTGTGCACACTGCCTCGCAATGACGTGGAGGTGATCTGCGGCACTACTCGCGCTAAGAGCCGCCTGCGGCGGTTGCGCTCTGTACACGCCTGCGGGCGTAGTGGTTCGCAATGCAATGTCACTAAGTTAAGCCAAAATGCCCCGCTACACTCAAAATTGAGCTGTAGCGGGGTGCTTTTTTCGTGTTTTTTTCAAAAAACACTTGACAAATATGCAAT
>CAKTNN010000016.1 GCA_934589065.1 uncultured Oscillospiraceae bacterium | reverse complement strand
CCCTGCTGGGGAGCGCACCAGCCGATACCATGGGTAAAGCCGCTGATGTCCTTGATCTCCTTGGCCTGAACCCACTTACCTTCTTCGGGGATGGGAGCGGGGCCGTGGTAGGCGCCCTTAGCCACGGAGCACATATTCTGTACTTCTGCACTATAAATCATGGCAAATTTCCTTTCTTTCAAAAGACATTTTTGTCTTCGGACTATCTTCCGGAACGTGCTGTGCAGCGGCGCAACTGCCCCTGACTCAACAATTTCCGCATATATTATATAGTCCGCCGCAACAAAAGTCAATTGCGAATCCAAAAAATCGATACAAAAATATTGTTTCCTTTGTTTTCCGGAATGATTGCCTTCTTTCTGGTCATACTACCTTTGAAAAGGCTGCCGAAGCGGTCTTTCCCAAACTTTTTATGGAGGTAACGACTATGAACTGCCATGCAAACAAGAGCATCGAGTGCACCGTAACCGACTGCACCAACCACTGCTCCAGCGAGAACTACTGCTCCCTGGATCGGATCTTGGTAGGTACCCACGAAGCAAATCCCACCGTTGACCAGTGCACGGACTGCAAGTCCTTCCACAGAAAGTAACCCCCGTTTCCCTGGGAAAGCGCCAAGGCTTTCCCAGGGAAAAAGTTCTATAATCTCCTTTTGCTTGACGAATCCCGTAATAAACGATATGATGGTGCTGTTAAAAAGCGCTGCATTCAGGGCGCATTCCGGAGCAATAAGCCGCCCTGCTCTGATTGACGCATTTTTACAGTTTCCTCGTCACATACATATAGGAGGTCTGCACATGAGCGACTTTGAAGACGTTACATCTGTTTCCGGGGAAGCGGCTCTATCTCAGGAACAGTCTGCCGATCAACCGGCCCGGGAGGAGCCTTCCGGCCCCGATTCTCCCTACGCTTCCTCTCCCTTTGTGGGCTATTACGAAACCCACACCGCCCCACAGGCGCCAACCGAAAAAAAGAGCCGCCCCAGCCACGCCCGGAAATCCTTCCCCAAGGCCGGAGTGAGCCTTCTGTCCGCCGCGTGCCTGGCAGTGGGCATCGCCATTGGGGCTTCTTCCGCCGCAGGCAGCAAAAAGCAGGCAGCGGCCCTTTCTGCCAGGGTAACCGCCCTGGAATCTCAGCTTGCCAAGCTGGAGCGACCCGCTGCCCAGGTTTTCACCCCGCTGCCTGCCGGTGAAACGCTGACCCCCGCCCAGGTTTACGCACAGAATGTCGATTCCGTTGTGGGCATTCGCTGCGCCTCCACCGCTCAGATCGGCGGACAATCCATCCAGGGCATGGTAAGCGGCTCGGGCTTTATCCTTTCCGAAGACGGCTACATCGTCACCAACTACCATGTAGTAGAGGGCGGCACCGATATTTCCGTCATCACTCAGGATAAAACCAGCTATCCTGCAACGCTCGTAGGGCAGGATACCACTGCGGATATGGCCCTGCTGAAAATTGAGGTGGAGAACCTGCAAAGCGTCACCCTAGGCAGCAGCGAAAGCCTTGCCATCGGCGATATGGTGGTTGCCATCGGCAATCCCCTGAGCGAATTGGAAGCCACCCAGACCGTAGGCTACATCAGCGGCAAAAACCGGGAGGTCTCCACCGACAACAACGTGGTATATATGCTCCAAACCGATGCCGCCATCAATTCCGGCAACTCCGGCGGCCCTCTGTTCAATATGTGCGGAGAGGTTGTGGGCATTACCACCGCCAAATATTCCGGCACCTCTTCCTCCGGCGCTTCCATTGAGGGGCTGAGCTTTGCTATTCCCATTGACGAAATCAAGTCCGGCATAGAAGACCTGCGAACCCAGGGCTACATCCGCTCCGCCTACCTGGGAATCCGGGGGATGGATGTGGAAGAAGCCGCGGTGGAAGTCTACGGGCTTCCCAAAGGGGTTTATGTAGCGTCCGTGGAGCCCGATGGCGCTGCCAAGGCAGCCGGCGTACAGCCCAAGGATATCATCACCGCTCTGGGGGATACTCCCGTCACCGGCTTCCATTCCCTGGCAAGAGCCCTGCGCCTATTTAGCGCCGGAGACGAGACGACCGTCACCGTATACCGGGGTGGGCAGGCACTGGTTCTGGACATCACCCTTGCCGAGCGTCCCCGGCAAACGGAGGACGCTTCCGCTTCTTCCAGCTCCGGAGGAGAAATTGGCCCGGAATGGTTTGATTATTTTAATCGATTCTTTGAAAATCTTCCTTAAAGTTATGCTACGTCTATCACGAGTCGGTGCGCATTTCCCGTGCGCACCGCTTTTTTCTGTCATATCCTGTCGTTTCATGACGATAATTGTCGAGAAAAATCCACATTTCGCAGATTGAAAAAGCACATTCTCTATGGTATTCTTTATAAATCAAAAGCTACAAGGAGGAGATTTTCATTGGAGACTATGACAGTTTTGATCGCAGATAGCTCCGAAGAGTTTCGCTCCACGCTCACCAACGCGCTTCAGGGCAACTACAGGATCCGCTCCTGCCGCACCGGTAAAGAGGCACTGGACATCCTGCAGCGAACACCACCCGATGTTTTGATTCTGGATCTGATGCTGCCGGAACTGGACGGTATTAGTCTTTTGCAAACCATTTCCGTTTCCGGAATACATCCGACCATTCTGGCTACCACCAGACTTGCCAACGATTATGTGGTTGAAGCTACTACAAAACTGGGCGTAGAGTATCTGATGATTAAACCCTGCGACGTCCGAGCCATCGTAAGCAGAGTAAACGATCTGTGCCGCAAGCGTCCGCGTCCAAATATCAGTGCCCCGGACTCCAGAACGCACATTTCCAATCTTCTGATTTCCCTGGGCATTTCCACCAAACTCCGCGGCTACCCCTATCTGCGGGAGGCCGTGCTGCGCATGGTTGGCAACCCCATGCAGTCCATCACCAAGGAGCTGTATCCCAGCGTCGCCCGGCAGTTTGGCTGCAACAGCGCCCAGGTGGAGCGCTCTATCCGCAACGCCATTCAGGGTGCATGGAATCAGCGCAACGACAGCCTGTGGGCCCAGATATTCCAGCCGGACGAAACCGGAACGGTTCCCCGGCCCAGCAATGCCACCTTTATTACCCGGTTGGCTGACCGTCTGGTGCTGGACCAGATGCAGATCACGCTGCCCAAGTAACCGGGTGCACAGTTTCTTGCATCTGGGCAAGCTGCGCCCTGTGTGACGCCTTTTATGCACATTCCCGATTCAAATTTGCAAATTATTATGAAAAAGAATTGACAGTCCCCCCGTTTCTGTTGTATAGTAAGCCAAGTGGCTCCCCACAGCTGCCACAGGAAGGAGCATAGAAATGCTGACTGTCAACGATCTGTATGACCTGAGTCACACTGCTGCCGGTGACTACCTGAAGGGATTTACCTATCCCTGGGAAGCACTTTCCGGCATTAAGCAGCTGATTCTCAGCCTGGGTGAACATCTGGGTGAAGATTATGAGGAAGTAAAGCCCCAGGTTTGGGTACATAAAACCGCTACCGTTGCCCCCACTGCCTTTTTGGGTGCTCCCTGCATCATTGGGGCCGGTACAGAGGTTCGCCACTGCGCATTCGTCCGGGGCAGCGCCCTGGTCGGCGAGAACTGCGTAGTCGGCAACTCCGTAGAGCTGAAAAACGTGATCCTCTTCGACAATGTCCAAGTGCCCCACTACAATTATGTAGGTGACAGCATTCTTGGCTACAAATCCCACATGGGTGCCGGAAGCCTGACCTCCAATGTGAAGTCCGACAAGACCCTTGTGGTGGCAAAGTCCGCCGAGGAGCAGATTCCCACCGGCCTGAAAAAATTCGGTGCCATGCTGGGCGATCATGTGGAGGTTGGCTGCAACAGCGTGCTGAATCCCGGCACGGTGATTGGCCCCAATACCAACATTTATCCTACCTCCTGCGTTCGCGGTGTTGTCCCGGCAAACTCCATCTGGAAAACCGGCGGCGTCGTCGTCCCCAAAAAATCCAACTGAGAACAGATAAGGTGACATTATGGGAAAATATTTTGGAACTGACGGCTTCCGCGGGGAAGCCAATTGCACGCTGACTGCCGATCACGCCTTTAAGGTCGGCAAATTTCTGGGCTGGTACTACTGCCAGCTGAAACGCAGAGGCGGCTCGGACGAGCCTGCACGGATTGTCATCGGCAAGGATACCCGCCGCTCCAGCTATATGTTTGAGTACAGCCTGGTTGGCGGTCTGGTTTCTTCCGGAGCAGATGCATACCTGCTCCACGTTACCACCACCCCCTCCGTAGCCTACGTTGCCAGAACCGACGGGTTTGACTGCGGTATTATGATCTCCGCCAGCCACAACCCCTACTACGACAACGGCATCAAGCTGATTAACAGCTCCGGTGAAAAGATGGACGAGTCCGTCATCTCCCTGGTAGAGGCCTACCTGGATGGGCACCTGGAGTGCTTCGGTCGGCACTGGGAGGAGCTCCCCGCCGCAAAGCGGGAGCAGATCGGTCGAACGGTGGACTATGTTTCCGGTCGTAACCGCTACATCGGCTACCTCATCAGCCTGGGCATTTATTCCTTTAAGGGAATGCGGGTCGGTCTGGACTGCGCCAACGGCAGCTCCTGGAACATTGCCAAATCCGTTTTTGACGCATTGGGTGCTAAGACCTACGTGATTAACGCCGCCCCCGACGGCTACAATATCAATAAGGATGCCGGTTCCACCCATATTGAAGGGCTGCAGCGTTTTGTGATTGAAAACGGTTTGGATGTCGGCTTCGCCTACGACGGCGATGCTGACCGCTGCCTGTGCGTAGATGAGAAGGGCAACCTGATCACCGGCGACCACATTCTCTATATCTGCGGCAAGGTCATGCAGGAGCAGGGACTTCTTATGGGCAACACCGTCGTTACCACCGTAATGAGCAACTTTGGCCTTTACAAGGCCTTCGACGAGTGCGGCATCAACTATGAAAAGACCAAGGTGGGCGATAAGTACGTCTATGAGAACATGATGATGAACAACTACCGCCTCGGCGGCGAGCAGAGCGGTCACATCATCTTCTCCCGCTACGCCTCCACCGGCGATGGCATTCTCACCAGTCTGAAGGTCATGGAAGCCATGCTTGCCAAGAAGAAGACCCTGAGCCAGCTGTGCGAAGGCTTTACCTTCTATCCCCAGGTTTTGAAAAACGTCCGGGTGGATGATAAGGCTGCCGCCCAGAACGATCCTGCGGTGCAAAAGGCAATTGCCGACGTTGCGGCAAAGCTGGGCTCCACCGGCAGAATTCTGGTCAGAGAATCCGGCACCGAGCCCGTGATTCGGGTGATGGTAGAGGCCGAGAGCAAGGTCGTCTGCCAGGATTTGGTGGACTCCGTGATTGAGGTCATCAAGAGCACCGGTCACGCAGTATAATTCCGTTTTTCCTTGGGCTGCTAAAAAGCGTATTGTCGCGGATACGCTTTTTAGCAGCCTTTTTTCTATCTTTCCCGTTCACAATTTCGTATTGAAATGGTTTGGAAGTTATGTTACTATTATCTGTGAATACAAACGGGAGGATCACTATGGGCGACGAGAAGATCAAAGCGCAGATCGGCAGCAATATTGCAGACCGCCGGAAGCGCGCAGGGCTGACCCAGGCGGGGCTTGCGGAACGGCTGAACTATTCCGACAAAGCTATTTCCAAATGGGAGCGGGGAGAATCCATCCCCGATGTGCTGACCATGATGCAGTTGGCACAGCTTTTCGGCGTCCGCGTGGATGATTTGTTGCAGAACCCTGCTGTGTCTGAAAAAACACCGGAGGCAGAAACCCACAGGCCCCTTGCCAGCAAGCGCGTCATTCAGGCGCTCTCCAGCACCCTGGTGTGGTTCGTGGCTCTGTTTTTCTTTGTGGTTATTTCCTCCTTTGACATTCCCTCCAGCTGGGTTGCTTTTTTCTATGCCATTCCCGCCAATGCCATTGTGCTGATTAGTCTGCGCTCTGCCTGGCACAAATATAACTGGAACAAGGCCCTTATTTCCATTCTTGTTTGGGGCTGCCTTGCCAGCATCTATATTTCCCTGCGGGTATTTCTGGGGGTGAATGTCTGGAAGGTATTTCTGCTGGGCATTCCGGGACAAATTGCGATTTTCCTGTGGTTCCGGATGTTCCCCGCCCAGGAAGAGAAAGAAAGGTCGGAAGAAGCCGATGGTGAATAAAAAAGAACTGCGCAGCAAAATCCGGGAGCGGAAAAGAGCCATGACTCCCCAGGAAATTGAAGAAAAAAGCCGCCTCCTCTGGGAAAAATTCCGGGCAAGCGACGCTTACTGCAATGCCAAAACCATTTACGGATACCTTCCCTACAATCAGGAAGTGCGCACCGTGCCCATGCTGGAGCAGGCGCTCCTGGAGGGAAAGCGGGTCGCCGTGCCAAAGGTTTACGGGGAAGAAATGAAGTTTATTTACCTGACGGATCTCACTCAGGTGAGCAAGGGGTACGCCGGAATCCCGGAGCCCATTGCGGATACCCCGGTTGCCGGGGATCAAACCGCCCTGGTGCTGATGCCCGGGCTGGTATTTGACCCCCAGGGCCACCGTATCGGCTACGGCGGCGGTTTTTATGACAAATTCCTCTCCCAGGAGCCCCAGCACCCCACCGTGGCACTGTGCTACGACTTTCAGGTGGTAGAGAAACTGGAAACGGAAAGCTTTGATATCCCGGTAGATTTGGTGCTGTGGGCGTAAAAAGGAGAATTTATGGAAGCACTTGTATGGATTTTGACCGCTGCTGTGGTTTTCGGCCTTTGTCGGCTGGTAGATATTGGATTTCAAAAGCTGTTTCGCAATAGGGCGGAGCACCTGTCCGGCCTTGCCGTGCGGGTGAACAAACGCTATGGCGTATTCGGCGTTATCCTCAGCGCCATCGGCATTGCCGCCATGGTTTCCGGCTCCGGCAGTGACAAGGTGCTCTTCTGGGGCGGACTGGTTGTTTTGCTGCTGGGTGTCTCCTTTACGGTGTACTACCTGAGCTTCGGCATTTTCTACGGAGCGGACAGTTTTTTGGTATCCTACCTGTTCAAGAAAAGCGAGCGCTACTCCTACAGCGATATTGAATCTCAAAAGCTGTACCTCATCACCGGCGGCAACATTGTGGTGGAGCTGCAAATGAAAAACGGGAAGACCGTCTCCCTCCAGTCCACCATGCAAGGTGTGTATCCCTTCCTGGATGCCGCCTTCACCGCCTGGTGCCGCCAGAAGGGGCTGGACGAAAGCCAATGTGAATTCCACGACCCCAGCAAGAGCTGGTGGTTCCCCCACGAAGAAAGCTGAGGCTGCCATGCACATACCAAAAGGAACCACAGCCGAGCTGACCCTGACCACCTTTCAGGAGGCTCTGGCTGCCGCCAATACGCCAAATCCCGATTATGACATCCGGAAATGGCTGTATGCCCCCAATTTTTATTCCGAATACCGGTATATTCTGGGCACTCGCGGGGAAAAGCCCCTGATCTGCATTGGCATCAACCCCTCCACCGCCCAGCCCGACGACCTGGACAATACCCTAAAATCCGTAGAACGCATTGCCCTGGGCAACGGCTACGACAGTTTTCTGATGTTTAACGTGTATGCCCAGCGGGCGACGGATCCCAACACCATGGAAAAGGAATGCAACCCCATCCTGCACCGGGAGAACATGAGGGCATTTCAGTATGTGCTGTCCCTTTCCCAGTCCCCTGCCGTTTGGGCTGCCTGGGGCTCCATCATTGAAAAGCGCCCCTACCTGAAGGACTGCCTGCGGGATATGCTGGAAATCGGAAACCGCTGCGGCGCAGCCTGGTACTGCGCAGGTGCGATTACCAAAAAGGGCCACCCCCACCATCCCCTGTATCTGCGCAAAGACGAAAAGCTGCGGCCTTTCGATGTAGAATCCTATCTAAAGGGCTGTTAAAAACCCGCGTCCGGAAAAGCGTTTCCCGTCTTTCCCATGGCGGCGCGATTTTAACGGCTCTTTTTCACCAATACATACCAAGGAGAATTCAATATGAAACTGATGATTGCATCCGATATTCACGGCAGCGCCTATTGGTGCGGAAAGCTTATGGAGGAAATTGAAAAGGAAAACCCGGATAAGGTGATCCTTTTGGGTGACCTATTGTACCATGGCCCCCGGAATGACCTGCCCCGGGAATATGCACCCAAAAAGGTGATTCCCATGCTCAGCGCTCTGGCAGACAAAATCATCGCCGTGCGGGGCAACTGTGAGGCAGAGGTAGACCAGATGGTTCTGCCCTTCCCCTGCATGGCAGAATACAGCCAGCTGCTGGTAGACGGGCGGAGCTTTTATCTGACCCACGGGCATCACGCCAACCCTCAGGCACTTCCCCCTCTGCCGGAAGGGAGTATCTTTCTCTTCGGGCATACCCACATAAAGCTGGATGAAACCGTAAACGGTATCCGCTGCCTGAACCCCGGAAGCGTTTCCATTCCCAAGGACGGCAGCCACAGCTGTCTGATTTACGAGGACGGGAACTTTTCTTTCCGAATTTTGGAGTAATTGCCATGGATTCGACGCAATGCGACACCTGCTGGTATTATGATTATGATGAGGAGTACGATGAGTACTACTGCATGATGGATCTGGACGAAGATGAGGTTTACCGCATTCTCTCCTCCCGATCCCAACAGTGCCCTTACTACCGTCAGGGCGATGACTACACCCTTGCCAGGAGGCAATAACCATGAAACTGCTTGCCGCTCTGCTTGCCCTATTTCTGCTTGCCGGATGTGCCAATACCGCCGAGCCCATCCCGGAAACCACTCAGCCTCCCGAGCAGACCCTCCATGTTCCCGGTCACACCCTGGAGCAGCAGACCAGCGGCATTATCGAGGTTTTTCCCACCGAGGACTGGAGCAGCTGCCAGCTATACGCCTGGGGCGCAAACCTGCTGGCCTCCAACGGAGAGACCCACTGCCTGTACACCGGAAAGAGCCTGCGGCTCTCCGGCAGCATTGACGGCGGCATCCCCGTGCATTCCGATGGCGACAGCTTGTGGCTCTATGACAGCGCCACCCGGAAAATCCGGGTGCTGGGCGAAACTCTGGAAGAAGCCGGCGCGTTCTGCCTTCCTGCGGATACCCTGGGCGTGCCTGGCGTTTCCGGAAATACGAACTGCATCTATTTTCTGAAGGCCGATGGGCTGTATGTCTGGGATCGTCCCTCGGATACCATCCGGGTGCTCCGGGACAATATGGCGGTTGCCCTGGGGAGTGTGTGGTGCCTGGAAAACGGCAGCCAGATCCTGGTGCGGCTGACCGATCCCAATGGGGAAGCAAACACGCTGCTGCTTTCTGCGGCAGACGGCAGCGCCCTGTATGAAGCTCTTTCCCCTGCGGATGCCGCCGGATATTCCGGGGGAACCATGGTGCTTTCCCGGGAAAACGGCTTTCAGAAGATTTTGTGTTTCCCGGTCAGCGGTACGCCTCAGGAGCTCCTGGTGGGCGCAGAAGAGCAATTCGTCTGCTTTCTGCCTAAAATCGGAGCGGTCATAACCCTTGTGCCGACAGAGGATTTCGGTATAACCGCAAACCTCTACAGCCTTTTCACCGGGCAAAAACAAAGCACGGTGACGCTGCCTGGAATTACCCAACTGCTTTCCGGCTGCGTAACGGAGGATGGCCTGCTATATCTCCCCGCCTACAGTCAGGAAGACCGGCAATGGTACATTCTCCGCTGGAACTACAGCGCCTTTCCTCCGGAAAGCGACCAAACCTATCTGGTCGCCTATACCGGCGCTTCCGCCCCCGATCCCAGCCAGGCAGCTCTCTGCCGGGAAAAGGCCGACGCCCTGTCCAGTCGCTTTGGAATCCGGGTAGCGGTACTGGAGGATGCCGCCGCCACCCAGCCCTGGGACTATGCCCTGCGGGCCGCCGCCCGAACGGACGAAACCCTCTGGGCGCTGGAAACCGTGGAAACCCTGCTCTCCTGCTTCCCTGACGGATTTCTGGCCAAGCTGCAGCAGAACCTCACCGGTCTTTCCCTGTGTCTGGTGGATAGCATCCAAGGCACTTCCTCATACGGAAGCCTGGAAAAAGCCCAGGGGCTTCAATTTGAAGCGGACAAAACCGGCTATATTGCCCTTGCCCTTTCTCCGCCGGAAGAGCTGCGCTACACCCTGGTGCACGAATTGAGCCACCTGATTGACGCCCAGGTAATTCTTCATTCCAGTGTCTACGACAACTGGAATGACCTGAATCCCCAGGAATTCTCCTACAGCCTGGACGTAAATGCCGACATGAGCCGGTATGCGGGCTTTCTTACGGGAACCAACCGGTGCTTTGTGGATGCCTATGCCATGAGCTACCCCACCGAAGACCGGGCCAGGATCCTGGAATATGCCGCAAACCCCGGAAACGAAGCGCTCTTTGTCCCCCCTGTGATGCAGCAGAAGCTGCGCAGAATCTGCCAAGGGATCCGGGAAGCCTTCAGCCTGACGGATGATCCCGACACCTTTCTCTGGGAGCAGTATTTGCTGCAATACGGAGACAGTCAATAAATGAAAACCGCATCCTGCCAAAAGTGAAAAAATGTCATTGCAAACCGGCTCAAAGGCTGCGTTGCAATGACATTTTTTGTTGTAGTTTCAGTCCTCCGGGAAGAGGGTCTGCTTGCAGTACTGGATAATCGACCGGCGGGTAACAATGCCGATAAAGGCATCCTTATCATCCACCACGGGAACAAAATTCTGGGTGGACGCCCGGTCAATCAGATCGTGCATGGAGGTTGTGACCCGGACGGGCACATTGTCTCTTCTGCGGGTGATTTCCGTAATTCTGTGGGCCTCTGCCTGGCGCATATCCATATAGCAGATATTTTTCAGCGCCCACAGCAGGTCCCCTTCCGTAAGGGTTCCCCGATACTCCCCACGGCGGTTGAGAATCGGGATAGAGGAATAGCCGGCGGACTCCATTCTTTCTATTGCCTGACGAATGGTATAATCATCATATAGGTATGCGCACATTGCCTTGGGCATCAAAAAAAACAATATGTTGTTCATGCCTTGTTTCCTTTCCCGAGCGGTATGTTCCCGCTGTCTGCTTCATTATAGCACAGCGCGGAAAGAAAAGCATGAACAATTATTGACGAAGTCCACATGGATAGCAGAGAATTTTTTCTTTCTTTTTGTGCAACCTGTATAATCAGTTATGGAATGAGAATTCCGTACAGTCCAGTGTTGCAAAATAATCCATGGGTGTCTCCGCCCGGCGGATTTTCTGAAAGGTTCCATCCTCGTGGAGCAGCACCTCCGCAGAGCGCAATTTGCCATTGTAGTTGTAGCCCATGGAGAAACCGTGGGCGCCGGTATCGTGGATAACCACAATATCCCCCCGCTCGATAGCGGGAAGACTGCGTTCAATGGCGAACTTATCATTGTTTTCGCACAGGCCGCCGGTGACATCATACACATGATCCAAAATGGCATCTTCCTTGCCCAGCACCGTAATATGGTGGTAGGCACCATACATGGCAGGGCGCATCAGGTCGGCAGCGCAGGCGTCCAGACCGATGTATTCCCGATAGATGTGCTTCTGGTGCAGCACGGTGGAAACCAGGTGTCCGTAGGGCGCCAGCATAAACCGGCCCAGCTCCGTAAAAATTGCCACGTCCCCCATTCCGGCAGGGGTCATGATCTCCTCGTAGCGTGCCCGCACACCGGCGCCGATGGCGGCAATATTGCAGGCGGGCTGCTCCGGACGGTAATCCACGCCGATACCGCCGGAGAGGTTAATAAACCGGAAATCCGCCCCGGTGGCATGGTGCAGCCGCACCGCCAGGCGGAACAGCTGGCTTGCCAGCTCCGGATAATACGCATTGGTGGTGGTATTGGAGGCCAGGAAGGCATGGATCCCAAAATGTTTGGTGCCCAGCTTCTGCAGCCGGTTGATTGCCCCAGCCATCTGATCCTCGGTCATGCCGTATTTGGCATCCCGGGGCATATCCATAATGGTGTTGCCCAGGCTGAAAGAGCCGCCGGGATTATAGCGCAGGCACACCGTTTCCGGAACGGGGCCCAGCTTTTCCAGAAAGTCCACATAAGTGGCATCGTCCAGATTGATGTATGCCCCCATTTCTTTTGCCTTGCGCATATCCTTTTCTGGGGTCACATTGGAGGAAAACATCACCTCGTGCCCGGTAATGCCTACAGCCTCCGCAAGCAGGAGCTCCGTGTAGGTGGCGCAGTCGCAGCCGCAGCCCTCCTCATGGAGCACCTTGAGAATGTAGGGGTTGGGGGTCGCCTTTACCGCAAAGTATTCCTTGAAGCCCTTGTTCCAGGAAAAGGCCTCCTTCAATGCCCGTGCATTTTTCCGGATGCCTGCTTCATCGTACAGGTGAAAGGGGGTGGGTACCTCCCGGATAATTTCTTTTGCCTTATCCAGGGTGATAAAGGGTGTTTTTTTCATTTTTCTTTTCCTCTCTTCTTGGCGCGGTGATTTTAAAGGGCTTCCCCCTGAGAAACGCAGAACAAAATATGGGTAAATTTTATCGGGAAATGGGGCATTTGTCAATCTTTTTCCTTCTCTACTGCCGGTAGGATCGGCTCTCTCTGCCCCGTAGAGCGGTAGAGTCCACGCTGTAGGTACATTCTAAGGAAAAACAGTGTTATACTGTGAGCACACAGCAAATATCCAAGGAGGAATGCCTTATGATGAAACGGACAAAGCTTGCCGACCGGGCACTGCCCAACTACTCCGCAGGGGAGGAGATTATGAACACCGTCACCCATATTGTTGGGGGCGCTATGGGCGTTGCCGCCCTTTCCCTGTGCATTGTGTTTGCCGCACTGCGCCACAATCCCTACGGAATTGTCTGCTCTGCCATCTTTGGCTTCTGTATGATCGCCCTGTACAGCGTTTCCAGTGTCTACCATGGCCTGCGGCCCGGCATGGGTAAAAAGGTCATGCAGGTGATTGACCACTGCACCATCTATTTTCTGATATGCGGCACCTATACCGTCATCGCCCTGTCTGCCATCCGGCCCGTCTACCCGAAGCTTGGCTGGTGGCTCTTCGGCTTTGAGTGGGCCATGGCAATCATTGCCACCATCTTGACCGCCATTGATCTGAAAGCCTACCGGGTTTTCTCCATGATCTGCTACATCGGCATGGGCTGGGCGATCATCCCCTTTGCCAAGGTGGTGCTGCAGGTGCTGACCTTCCCCGGCTTCATGCTTCTGCTCTGGGGCGGCATTGCCTATACCATCGGCGCAGTGCTCTACGGCATCGGCAGCAAGAAAAAATGGATGCACAGCATCTTCCACATCTTTGTGGATATCGGAAGCCTGCTGCACTTCCTGTGCATTGTTCTCTACGCAGTGTAAGCAATGAATAATAAAAAGGGCTGTGACTTCTTTGCCCCGGATATTCCGGCAGCAAAGGGCCATAGCCCTTTTTTGCAATGAAGGGAAGACCTGCGCATTGCTTTTTGCCGATAAAAATGCTATGATACCCAGGAAAACAAAAGGGAGGCAAAGCAAGTGAACAGAATCGGTTCCATTCAGAAGCTGGCGGGGAGCAAATTTCTTTCCCTGTATCAATTGGATGCCATTCGCCGCGACGGCGGGCATTTTTCCTATTACGTTGCCTCCCGGAAGCAATCTGCCCTGGAGCTGGAAGCGGTGACCCACCGCACAAGTGCGGACGGTGTGGTGATCTGCGCCCGGTATGAAGACAAGCTGGTTCTTGTACGGCAATACCGCTACCCTGTTGGCGGCTATGTTTATGAACTCCCTGCAGGGCTTGTGGAGCCGGGCGAGGACATTGCCCAGGCTGCCTGCCGGGAGATGCTGGAGGAAACCGGCCTTCGTCTCACCGTTACGGATCAGCTGAAGCCCTGCTATACTACCGTAGGCATGACCGACGAGAGCTGCGCCACCGTGTTTGGGGTCTGCCAGGGGGAGCCCACCTCCCAGGGGCAGGAAGCTACGGAGGATATCCGTGTGGTGCTGGCGGACAAGAATGAAGCCAAGCGGATTCTGGAAGAGGAAAATACCGCCATAATGTGCGCCTACCAGCTGATGCGTTTTATCGAAACGGACTGATTGCGTGATGTTTTTCAAATAAAATGCAAAATTTTATTTGAAAATAGTATGAAAGGAGCTTTTCCATGTCGCATCCCATTGCCGCCGTATCCACCGGAAATCAGGTATCTGCCATTGGCATTGTCCGGCTTTCCGGGGAGGACTGCATTTCCATATCCAACCGGGTATTTTCCGGGAATCTTCTGAGCGCCCCCGACCGGAAGCTGATTCTGGGCGACTTGAAGGACACCCAGGGCCGCACCATTGACCAGTGCATGGCAGTGGTCAGCCGGGCTCCCCATAGCTACACCGGGGAGGATACCGTGGAATTTCACTGCCACGGCTCCCCCGCCGTACTGGCTGCCGCCCTGGAGAGCCTGTATGCCCAGGGGGCAAAGCCTGCCCGCAGAGGAGAATTTACCAAACGGGCCTTTTTGAACGGAAAGCTGGATCTGACCCAGGCTGAGGCCGTGATTGATCTGATCGAAGCGGAAACCACCGATGCCGCCGCCAATGCCGCCGGTCAGGTAGGGGGCGTGCTGCAAAAGAAGCTTGCTCCCATCTACAATACCCTGACCGACCTGTGCAGCCACTTCCACGCGGTCCTTGACTATCCTGATGAGGACATCGAGGACTTCGGTTTGGGGAACTACGCTTCTTCCCTGCGCCAGAGCGCCAAGGATTTGTATTCCCTGCTGGCAACCTACAATCAGGGACGGATCCTCCGGCAGGGTGTTGCCGCCGCCATTGTGGGCCGGCCCAATGTGGGCAAATCCAGCCTGCTCAACGCCCTTGCGGGCTTCGACCGGGTGATCGTCACCGATATTCCCGGCACGACCCGGGACACCGTAGAGGAATCCGTCCTGGTGGGCTCCACCCGCCTGCGGCTGATTGACACCGCCGGTATCCGGGAAACCGCCGATGCCGTAGAAGCCCTGGGCGTGCAGCGGTCTAAAAAGGCCATGGAGCAGGCCGATCTGGTGATTTTTGTCTGCGACGGCTCCCAGCCCCTGACCCAGGAGGATCGGCAGATTATTGCCCAGTGTGCCGATGCCCCCCATGCCATTGCCCTGATCAACAAGGTGGATTGCGGGCAGGTGGTTTCCCCCGGGGAGCTTCCCTTCCTGAATGTGATCTGTACCAGTCTTCCCACAAAGCTGGGCCTTGACCAATTGGCGAACACCATCGATCAGGAATTTCAGGGAGAAGCCCCCTGCGACGGCTCTCTTCTTACCAATGCCCGGCAGTATGATGCCTGCCGCAGAGCTTACGAAGCCATGCTCCGTTCCCTGCAGGGGCTGCAGCTGGGGCAGACCCCGGACGCGGTTCTGACCGATGTGGAGGAAGCCATGGAGGCCATGGGAGAAGTAACCGGAGCCACCGTCCGGGAAGATATTACCGCAAGGATCTTTGAACGGTTCTGCGTTGGAAAGTAAGGAACAAAAAACATGATCTATCTGGATAATTCCGCCACCACCCAGCCCTGTCAGGCTGCCGTGGACGCCATGATGAACGCAATGACCACCGCCTGGGCAAACCCCTCTGCCCTGTATGACTTCGGCATTTCCGCCGCCCGGATGCTTCGCGCCTCCCGCCACGCTGTAGCCGCCGCCATGGGCGCAGAGCCCGACCGGGTTTATTTTACCTCCGGCGGAACGGAGGCGGACAACTGGGCGGTTTTCGGAACGGTAAAGCGCATGGGCAAGCGGGGCAAGCACATCATCACCACCGCCATCGAGCACCATGCCATCCTCAACTGTATGCACGAGCTGGAAGCCCAGGGGTTCGATGTCACCTATTTGCAGCCGGACAGCCTGGGAAATATCTCCCTGGATGCCCTGAAAAGCGCCCTGCGCCCGGATACCATCCTGGTATCCGTTATGATGGTCAACAACGAAGTGGGCTCTGTTATGCCCATTGCCCAAATGGCAAAGCTGACCCACCGGGTCTGCCCCGATGCCATCTTCCATACCGATGCGGTTCAGGGCTTTTTGAAAGTTCCCTTCCAGGCAAAAACCCTGGGCGCTGACCTGATTTCCGTTTCCAGCCACAAAATCCACGGGCCCAAAGGCGCAGGAGCACTGTATGTCAGCCCCCGGCTCAAGTCCTTCCCTGCCCTGATCCAGGGCGGCGGGCAGGAGGGAAATCTGCGCAGCGGCACGGAAGCCACCCCCGCCATCTTTGCCTTTGCCGCCGCCGCAGAGAGCGGTACTAAAACCTTCCGGGAGGATACTGCCCGGGAAAAGGGGCTGATTGCCTGGCTGGCAGAGGCTCTTGCCCAGCTGCCGGGGGTTACGGTAACCGGAGCCCACGATGCCCCCCATATTCTCAGCGTGGCAATTCCCGGCGTGCCCACCCAGAATTCCATCAATATTTTGCAGGATGCCGGGATCTGCGTTTCCGCAGGTTCTGCCTGTGCCAAGGGCCACAGGAGCCATGTGCTCAGCGCCATGAATGTCGCCCCGGAAATCATTGACAGCACCTTCCGCGTTTCCCTGTGCAGAAATACCACCCAGGAGGAGCTGGAAGCCCTGGTAGAAGCCATCCGCACCGGGATTCTTCCCCGAATCTGACGGACAGAATGTTGCAAATTCCACAAAAAACGCCGCATCCCAGGTCATGCCCTGTGCGATGCGGCAATTTTGCAAGATAGGAAAATGAAATTGCAAAAATGGGTTGAAATTCTATGCGCAATCTGGTACAATGTGTCGCAGATAAACCGTGAGAGGAGAACAATTGTCTATGAGCTATGTAAACGAGATCCTGGAGCGGGTCGCCGCTCAAAATCCCGACCAGCCCGAATTCCTGCAGGCCGTCACCGAAGTGCTGGAATCCCTGCGGGTGGTCATCGAGAAGAACGAGGATGCATACCGCAAAAACGCTTTTCTGGAGCGTCTGGTCACCCCGGAGCGGATTATCATGTTCCGTGTTCCCTGGGTGGATGACAAGGGCCAGGTTCAGGTGAACAACGGCTACCGCGTCCAGTTCAACAGCGCCATCGGCCCCTACAAGGGCGGTCTGCGGTTCCATCCCAGCGTCAACCAGGGCATTTTGAAGTTCCTGGGCTTTGAGCAGGTGTTTAAAAACTCCCTGACCGGTCTGCCCATCGGCGGCGGCAAGGGCGGCTCCGACTTTGACCCCAAGGGCAAGTCCGACCGGGAAGTAATGGCCTTCTGCCAGAGCTTCATGACAGAGCTCTATAAATATATCGGTGCTGACGAGGATGTGCCCGCCGGTGATATCGGCGTTGGCGGTCGGGAAATCGGCTATCTTTTCGGTCAGTATAAGCGTCTGAAGGGCCTGTACGAGGGCGTTCTCACCGGCAAGGGCCTGAGCTACGGCGGAAGCCTGGCCCGTACCCAGGCCACCGGCTACGGACTGCTGTATATCACCGATGAAATGCTGCGGTGCAACGGCAAAGAGCTGAAGGGCAAAACCGTTGCGGTCTCCGGTGCCGGCAACGTGGCAACCTACGCTATCGAAAAGGCCTGGCAGCTGGGTGCAAAGCCCGTAACCTGCTCCGATTCCACCGGCTGGATCTACGATCCCGATGGTATTGACGTGGCTACCCTGATTGAAGTCAAGCAGGTTAAGCGTGCCCGCCTGACCGAGTATGCAAAGGCCCGCCCCAACTCCGTCTACCACGAGGGCAAGGGCGTATGGACCACCAAGTGTGATGTGGCTCTGCCCTGCGCAACGCAGAACGAGCTGCTGCTGGAGGATGCCAAGACTCTGGTTGCCAACGGCTGCTTTGCCGTATGCGAAGGCGCAAATATGCCCACCAGCCTGGATGCCACCAAGTATCTGCAGGAGCAGGGCATTTACTTCCTGCCCGGCAAGGCTTCCAATGCCGGCGGCGTAGCCACCTCCGCTCTGGAAATGAGCCAGAACTCTCAGCGCCTGAGCTGGACCTTTGAGGAAGTGGATGCCAAGCTGAAGGACATCATGGTAAACATCTTCCACAATCTGGATAACGCTGCCAAGGAATACGGCATGGAGGGCAACTATGTTGCCGGTGCAAACATTGCCGGCTTCCTGAAGGTTGCCGATGCCATGAATGCCCAGGGCATTGTATAATCCGGTTTTTCCCGCCTGCCGAAAGCCACCGCTTTCGGCAGGCTTTTCTTATGCCCTGATCCCGTTAAAACTGACTGCGGTCAATTGTATAGTTCCTCCGATTTCGCTATAATAGAAGTAACCGCAAAATGTCTCGGAGGAATTTATGGAATTACGACTCAATCGATTTTTTAAAAAATATGCCAATACCGGTATGTGGGGCGCAGGGGTGTTGATTATGCTGGCCTTGGCCCTGGATACCACCCCGGAAACCCTGTCCCGCCGGGTAAGCAGCCTGGAAAAGCAGGGACTGCTTCTCAAAAAGGGAGGAACATCACGCTTTTGGATACCGACGCCCTTGCCGAAATGCTCCGGGAAGAATAAGCGCAGGGCGTTTTTTACCGTTTTATATTGTAAGAGCATTCGGGCGCATCCATTCTTCCGGCATTACTATCCAAAAATTGCCCCAGAAATTTGGCATAGAAATGCAAAATATCCTATTGCGCTTTTTCCCTTTCTCCGTTATAATGTGACAGGGAGAAAGGGATTTTTTCTCCGCATTTTTGTTCAATCCCGCCACATTTTTTGCAGCTTTCTTTCCTATATAGGATCGCGCCTGTCTATAAGCGGCGTGGATATGCAGGCTGCGGGATTTTTTACCAGGAGGAATTATAAATGCTGGAAGAACTGAAACAGAAGGTATACGAAGCCAATATGGAGCTTCCCCGCCGGAATCTGGTCACCTACACCTGGGGCAACGTTTCCGGTATCGACCGGGAAAAGGGTCTGATTGTCATCAAGCCCAGCGGTGTGGAGTACGAAGCGCTGACAGCCGATATGCTGGTTGTGCTGGACCTGGAAGGCAACATCGTAGAAGGCAGTCTGAACCCCAGCAGCGATACCAAGACCCACATTGAACTATATAAGGCATTCCCGAAGCTGGGCGGCATTGTACATACCCACAGCCCCTACGCGGTTGCCTGGGCCCAGGCCGGTCTGGACATCCCCTGCTACGGCACGACCCACGCCGACTATTTCTACGGTGCAATTCCCTGCGCCCGCCACCTGACCCAGGAAGAGCTGGACGAGGATTACGAAAAGGGCACCGGCACCGTAATCATCGAAACCTTCCGGGAGCGGAATCTGGATCCCGTCGCCGTTCCCGCCGTCATCTGCCACAGCCACGGCCCCTTTACCTGGGGCAAAGATCCCGCCCAGGCCGTCTACCATGCCGTAGTGCTGGAAGAAGTTGCCAAAATGGCGATTCTGACCCGCCAGGTTGATCCCAGCGCCGCTCCCGCCCCCCAGAGAATTCTGGATAAGCACTATCTGCGCAAGCACGGCCCCAACGCCTACTACGGTCAGGGCAACAAGTAACCCAATACTATCATTAGAGAGGAATAAACGCATGAAGGAATTTTCTTACGTCGTAAAAGATCCCCTGGGTCTGCACGCCCGTCCCGCCGGTATGCTGGCAAAGGCCGCCAAGGAATTTGCCGATACCACCATCACCGTTACCAAGGGCCCCAAAACCATCAAGGCTACCCAGCTGATGATGATTATGGGTCTGGCTGTAAAAAACGGTGACGAAGTCACCGTCCGCGCGGAAGGCCCTTCCGAGGATGCCGCCATTGCTGCCATGGAGAAGTTCTTCCAGGAGAACCTGTAAGCAGCCACAGAAAAAGGAGCACATCATGATTACAATCCAAGGAAAAGGCGTTTCTTCCGGCGTTGTCCGGGGAAAGCTGTATTTCTACAAGCGGGCGGATACCGCCGTAACCAACCGAAAGGTGGATGACCTGGAGGCCGAAAAGGCAAAATTTGCCCAGGCTCAGCAGGATTCCATCGTCCAGCTGACGGAGCTTGCCGACAAGTGCCGGGAGGAAGCCGGTGAAGAATCCGCCGTGCTGTTTGAAACCCACGCCATGTTTATTGAGGACGAGGACTATGTCTCCTGCGTCCTGGATACCATTGAATCCGAGGGCTGCTGCGCGGAATTTGCCGTGCAGACTGCCGGAAATCAGTTCGCCGCCATGTTTGCCGCCATGGACGATGCCTATATGCAGGCCCGCTCCGCGGATATTCTGGACGTAAGCCGCCGACTCATCAATAACCTGATGGGCATTTGCGACAGCGGCATCCATTCCGATGAGCCCATTGTTCTGGCTGCCGATGATCTTGCCCCCTCCGAAACCCTGCAAATGGACAAATCCAAGATTCTGGGCTTTGTCACCCAGGGCGGCTCCAGCAACAGCCACACCGCCATTCTGGCCCGCACCATGGGCATCCCCGCTATCTGCGGAATCGGGGACGCGCTGAAGCAGGACTACGAGGGTAGAATCGCTTATGTGGACGGAGAAACCGGCCTGATGGTTCTCGATCCCGATGAAATCACCCTGGCAAACCTGAAAGCGAAACACGATGAGCAGCAGCGCCGGAAGGAGCTCCTGCAATCCATGAAGGGGCAGGAGGATGTGACCCTGGACGGCAAGCACATCAAGCTCTACTGCAACATCGGCTCTCCGGAGGACGTGGATTCCGTGCTGGCAAACGACGGTCAGGGCATCGGCCTATTCCGTTCCGAATTTTTGTATCTGGCTGCCGATTATTACCCCACGGAAGAGGCCCAGTTTGAAGCCTACAAGTCCGTTGCCGCTGCCATGAATGGCAAGCGGGTGATTATCCGCACCCTGGATATCGGCGCTGACAAGCAGGTTGCCTATTTCGACCTGCCCAAGGAAGAAAACCCCGCCATGGGCATCCGGGCAATCCGGATTTCCCTGAACCGCCCGGAGGTATTCCGCACCCAGCTGCGGGCCCTGTACCGGGCCTCCGCCTTCGGCAAGGTTGCCATTATGTTCCCCATGATCACCTCCGTATGGGAGGTAGAGGAGTGCAAGCGCGCCTGCGAAAGCGTCATGAAGGAGCTCTCCGCCGAGGGAATTGCCTACGATCCCAATACGGAGCTGGGCATCATGATTGAAACCCCCGCCTCCGTTCTGGTGGCAGAGGAGCTTGCCAAGCTGGTAGACTTCTTCTCCGTGGGAACCAACGACCTGACCCAGTACACCCTGGCCTGCGACCGGCAGTGCAGCGACCTGGGCCGGTTCTACGATCCCCACCACCCCGCCGTGCTGCGGGCGCTGAAAATGGCAGCCGATGCCGCCCACAAGGCCGGGATCTGGATCGGCATTTGCGGCGAACTGGGTGCAGACCTGAGCCTGCTGCCCACCTTTATGGCTCTGGGCATTGACGAGCTCAGCGTAACCCCCACCGCCGTGCTGCCTCTGCGCCAGGCCCTGCGGAACACCGACACCCGGCAGTGCGACCTCAGCGCGCTCAACAGCTGAGCCTTTTAAAAAAAGATATACAGCACTTCTCCCCCTTCTGTGCACAAAAATTGCTCAAAAGGGGGAGAAATTTCGTTCTTTCCTTAGATAATTCCGATTTCTATTGCAGGAATGGGAATTTTCTGATATAATTAAAAACACAAAAAAGCATTGTTAGGAGGGCCGGTTATGGCTATTGTCGCACCGTCAATTCTATCTGCGGATTTTGCAAATCTGCAGCAGGTGCTGGAAAAAATGAAGGATTCCGGCATTTCCTGGGCACATATAGACGTTATGGACGGTCATTTTGTTCCCAATATCACCGTCGGCATTCCGGTGGTAAGCAGCCTGCGCAAAGTTACGGATCTGACGCTGGATGTGCACCTGATGATTACGGAACCCATCCGCTATGTGGAGCGGTTCTGCAAGGCCGGTGCAGACCTTCTGACCGTCCACCTGGAATCCGACACCCCGGAGAATATCCACCGGGCCCTGACCCTGATTCGGGGCATGGGGGTAAAGGCCGGCATTTCCCTGCGGCCCGGAACCCCGGCTGAGGCACTGGAGCCCTTTTTAAAGGAAGTGGATCTGGTTCTTGTTATGACCGTGGAGCCCGGCTTCGGCGGGCAGAAATTTATGGCGGACATGATGCCCAAGCTGCGCTCTTTGCGGGATCGGCTGGCTGCCGTGAACCCGGAGTGCCTGCTGGAGGTAGACGGCGGCATCGACCTCATCACCGCCCCCATCGTCAAGGAGAACGGAGCCACCGTACTGGTATCCGGCTCTGCCTACTTTGGTGCCCCGGACAAGCCCGCCTTCGTAGCCGAACTGTCCAAATAAAATCAAGGGGGCTGTTGCAAAAAGAACCTATAGGGTTCAAAACGTCCAAAAAAATGTCATTGCGAACCAGTGCCGCAGCACTGGTGTGGCAATCCCCCACGATAGAGGTATACTCTAGGATTTTCGGATGTAGATGTCTAAAAATTCGGGGGATTCCCACGGCAGTCTAGCGCCGCAGCGCTGTGCAGAGCGCAACCGCCGTAGGCGGCTCTTAGCGCGAGCAGTGCGCACTGCCTCGGAATGACATTTCTTTTTATGCGCGTTTTCTTTTTGCAACAGCCCCTTGTTTTTATCGCGATTCTCCCTTTCTGTGGGAGCTTGCGCTTTTATGCCGCGCTGTTTGCTCCCGTTGCGTAGTCGATGGTCACTCCGGGTTGGACATTGTAGCAATACACGTTGAAGCAGATTCCTTCGCCGGAATCCTCCACGGACCACCCCTCCATCAGTACGCCCCTGGCTACCAGGTCGGTGCCGTCAAATATGGGGGTCACCCGGTAGAGCACATGGTTGCCGGTTTCGTGGATGTAGTCCGCCACCATGTTTTCAAAGGGCAGCATTCCCGTTACATTCAGGTAGCGGGTTCCCGTAATGAGATTTTGCTTATTGGCATTCTCTGCGGTCAGCTGGTAGCCAATCAGGTGGCAGCGATTATACAGGTATTTCCCGTCCACGAAATCATATTTGGATACCTGCCAGCCGGTGGGTTTTACCGACCCGATGCTCTCTCTGGGCTCTGTGGGCATCAGATCCTGCCCGACACAGGCTTCCGCCGGGCCGCAGCGGCCCAGACCGTCCAGTGGAGAATAGGTTTCAAAGGAGGACGCCGTATAGTCCTCCTGGGTGAAAAAGGGCTGATTCCCGTTAATCGCCACATACGCCTGACCGGAGTATTCCGGGGTATCCTCCAGGGAGATGACCTGACCGGAACCGTAAAAATAATTGTAGATTGCCGTGCCGATGAGCAGCACCGCCAACAGAAGTATTTGCTTCCAGGTGACGGGCTGCCTCTTTTTCTGTTTCGCCATGTGGGGGTTACTCCTTCTTTTCAAAACGTTCTTCTGTTATTTGCGGGTGGGAAAATCCGGGAAAATCCAGGCTTTGGGTTGCCGTCCAGCGTTCCTTTCCCCCGGGAAAGCGGAAAAACTCCTCCGCCGGATAGTCCCGGTTCCAGTGGTACAGCAAGATGGCTTCCGGCTCTAACGTATCCTTCACCGGCTCTTCCCAGAAGCAGCACGCTCCTTCCGGCACTTCCTCCGGGCAATTGACCGCCGTCAGCTCTGCATCCGGAAATGCATCAAATAGCCCCCGGCTCTCCTCCCGGAGCCACAGCTTTCCCCCGGAAAGCTCCAGGATACGGCTGCACAGCGCCCGGTCCCGGCTCTGGCGGCGACGGTTAAACCGCAATCCCAGCCCGTTATCCACGCAGGAAATCAGTATCACAGCTTCTGTCCCCCTCCTACTTGTTTTCTATAGAGAATCATACCATATTCCTTTTTCCGTTACAAGTCCCCGACTTTGGCGTTCCCACAAATTACCTTACATATTCCGGCAAAAAATCCCGATTTTCAGTTGCGTTTCTGTGGGAAAAATGATAGTATATTTTCATCATAAACAAAAAAGGAGCAACCATGAAGAAAAAGACATTTTCCTTCGGCGTCCTGAAAATTCTGGTCGCCTACCTGTTCAGCTTAGGCTTGATTGCCGGTGTTCACGGGCTGAACTGGGCTGTTCAGTCCGCCTCCCAGGCTCCCGCCGTGGGCATCCTGACCCCCGGGACCTATACCGCCTCCGACTATGGCTTTGGCGGAGAAGTTGCCGTAACCCTCACCGTTGGCCCCAACGGCGGCATTGACGATGCTGCCCTGGAAGGCCCTAACGAAACCCCCGCCATCGGCGGAGAGGCACTCCCCGTCCTGCGGGAACAGCTTCTTGCCGCCCAGAGCGCCGAGATTGACGGAGTATCCGGCGCTACCCTCACCTCCACCGCCGTAAAGAACGCCGCCGCATCGGCCCTTTCCCAGGCTCTCGGCAACGGAACGCCCGTGGTCGTCGCTCCCGAGGGGGATAACCTGTTCATCCCCGGTACTTATGAAAAGTCCGCCAAGGGCTTTGGCGGTGACTGCACCGTGACCATGACCGTATCGGAAAACGAAATTACCGATGTGCAGATTGACGGCAGCGATGAAACCGAAAACATCGGTTCCTTCGCCGTAACCCTGCTGCAGAAGGCCATTCTGGACAACCAGACCACCAAAGTGGATGCCATCAGCGGTGCAACCGTCACCAGCAACGCCATTTTGAATGCTGCCAACCAGGCTCTTTCCGCTGCCGGTGCCGACCTTTCCAAGCTGCCTGTCGCCGTGCAGCCGGAAATTGCCACTGCCGATAAAGCCACCCAGGAGCTGGATGTGGACGTAGTCGTGGTGGGCGCCGGCGGAGCCGGTATGACCGCCGCCATCAACGCCACCCAGGCCGGCAAGAATGTTCTGATTGTGGAGAAGATGCCCTACGCCGGCGGCAACTCCACCAAGGCTACCGGCGGCATGAACGCAGCCGGAACCAAATATCAGGCCGAAATTGAATTCACCAATGCCAAGGGCGTAGAGAACACCCTGGCAACCGCTGCCGAAAAGTGGGGCGATAACGAAACCATCACCAATCTGGCTGCCACCGTGCAGGCCCAGTGGGATGCCTATCAGGCAAATCCCCAGGGCTACTTTGATACCCCGGAGCTCATGGCCCTGGATACCATGATCGGCGGCAAGGGCATCAACGATCCCGCCCTGGTCAGAACCCTCACCGAGCAGTCCGCCGCCGGTATCGACTGGCTGGATTCCATCGGTGCCCCCCTGCCTAAGCTCGCCTTCTCCGGCGGTGCTTCCGTATCCCGGATTCACTCCCCCGCTGACGGAAACGGTGTGGGCGCTTATCTCGTCACCTCCTTCCTGAAGGTGCTGGACGATATGGATATCCCCGTCATGTACAATACCAAGGCCACCTCCATTTTGATGGAAGACGGCAAGGCCGTAGGCATTCAGGCCGAAGGCGCAGATACCGTCTACACCATTCGTGCAAAGTCCGTTGTGCTTGCCACCGGCGGCTTTGGCGCAAACATGGATATGATCACCCAGTATAACCCCAGCCTGGCTGGTTCCGTTACCACCAATGCCCCCGGCGCTACCGGTGACGGCATTGTCATGGCAACCGCCGTAGGCGCTGCCACCCGGGATCTGGAGCAGATTCAGCTGCACCCCACCGTGGAGCAGGGCACCAGTATGCTGATCACCGAAGGCGTCCGGGGTGATGGTGCAATCCTGGTAAACAAGCAGGGCCTGCGTTTTGTCAACGAAATGCTGACCCGCGACCAGGTTTCCGCTGCCGAGCTGCAGCAGGACGGCAGCTTTGCCTACGTCATCTTTGATCAGCGTCTGCGGGAAGGCCTGAAGGCTTCCGAAAAGTACATCAAGACCGGCATCGTGGTGGAAGCACCTTCCATTGAGGAGCTGGCCCAGAAGCTTGACATGGATCCCCAGGTGCTTGCAAAAACCCTCTCTGACTGGAACGGCTATGTTGCCGGCCAGAATGACCCCGACTTTGGGCGTGCAACCGCCATGGATCACGACCTGAGTCAGGCTCCCTACTATGCCATCAAGGTTGCGCCCGGCATCCACCACACCATGGGCGGACTGGTCATCAATCCCGATACCCAGGTGCTGAACGAGCAGGGCGAGGTCATCCCCAACCTGTTTGCAGCCGGTGAGGTCACCGGAGGCGTTCACGGCGGCAACCGCCTGGGCGGCACTGCGGTATCCGACATTGTGGTATTCGGCAGAATCGCCGGTACCAACGCCGCTGCCAACTGCGACTAACTGCAATTGCGCGTTGCGGGAATGACCGATATCGGTCATTCCCGCAACAAAAAAACTGCCATTGTAAACCGGTGAACGATGTCACCGACTTGCAATGGCAGTTGATTTTTTATTATGGTTTTGCAGCAGCGCCTTGTTTTATTCCTTTACCGTGCCGTCGGGGTTAAACAGGGGCAGCGGCTCCAGGAAAAGAATGTCCTCCCGGTCCTTGGCATCGCCCTCTGCCAGAATCGCCATCCGCCCGCAGATAATGCCGCCGGCCTTTTCTACCAGGGCTTCCAGCGCTTTCAGGCTTTCACCGGTGGAAATCACATCGTCTAGGATCAGTACCCGCTTGCCCTTAATGAGCTTGGCATCCTGACCGTCCAGGTACAGGTGCTGCTCTCTGTCGGTGGTGATGGAGCGCACAGCCACACCGAAGGTATCCCGCATATAGAGCTTGGGGCCCTTCCGTGCCACAAAATACTTCTTATCCCCAGCCTGACGGGCCATTTCATGGGCCAGAGGAATGCCCTTTGCCTCGGCGGTGATGATGTAATCGTACTCAGGGGCCTTTTTCAGCAATTCCCGGGCACAGGCAACCGTAAGCTCCTGGTCACCGAAAATGATGAAGCCGGCAATGGACAGGTTTTCGTTTACCGGGCAGATGGGCAAATCCCGCTCCAGGCCCGCAACGTGAATATGGTAGTACATAGAAGCTACACCCCTTGTCTATAATTGGGGATTCCCAAACGGGAATACCGCAGATAGAACCATTATACCGATATTGGCGGAAAACGTCAATAGTTTGGCAAAAGAAAGGTTTCGGGCCGGTAAAAAGCGCAGCGACGCACTTTTTACCGGCCCCATGCAAAACTTGCCTTTATGACGGAATCAGGCAGCCAGGTCTTCTCCCAGCAGGTACTTCTTCGCGGGCGTCTTCAGCAAAATCCCACCGACCAGCAGGATGACCAGCATATCCGGCAGCATATAAGCGGCGTTATACAGCGCAGAATAGATCCAGGGAGTGGTCATGGTCATGTTGAAGAAGGTTTCCGGCATATACTCGGCCCAGATAGTCGCGCCAACAACATAGTGCACCAGGAACCGGGCAACGCAGGCAACGACGGTTGCCGGGAAGAACTTGCCCTTAAACAGGCCTGCAAGGCCCAGCACGGTGTAGGCAATCAGGAAGTCGCCCAGGATGCTCTCCCAGCCGATGGCGATGCCGCCCTCAAAAAGGGTCTGCAGCAGAGCATGGGCAAAGCTGACAATCAGGCCGGGGCCAAAGCCCCACCGGACGCAAAATACGATGATGGGCAGCATTGCCAGGTCCAGGGAGCCGCCCCAGGGCATTTTGTACAGGGGCAGGAAGCTGAGAATTTCTGCCAGGGCGATGAGCACTGCGCCCTCGGTCAGAGCGCGGAGTTTGGTATGAGACTGCATAAGGAAATACCTCCAAATAAAAATGTCGCACTGCAACCTGTCCGGGTGGCAATGCGACATAAAATAGGTATATCCGCATCTTTCCCTACGACGGTACGAACCGTATCAGGTTTGACGGGTCAGGGACAACATCCCTATCTCAGCCGGTTAACCGGCACCCCGAAGACAAGCGTCACTATGCGATTGACTCTAATTATACACAGCTGTGGCGATTTGTCAAGCCATTTCCAGCGCCAGGGGCTTCCCGCCCAGGATATGGAAGTGCAGATGGGGCACGGTCTGCCCGGCATCCGCGCCGCAGTTGGACACCACCCGGTAGCCGCCCTCCAGCTTTTCCGCTGCGGCGATCCGGGGAATGACCTCGAAAATATGGGCCACCACGCTGCTGTTTTCCGGGGTTACCCCGTTGCAGCCGGAGATGTGGGTCTTGGGAATCACCAGGATATGGGTGGGCGCCTGGGGATTGATATCCCGGAAGGCAAATACGGTTTCATCCTCATAAACCTTGGTAGAAGGAATTTCACCGGCAATAATCCGGCAGAACAGGCAATCGTTCATCATTTTAACCTCCAAATCACATACCAAAAATATGCACGCCCACGTGGCTCACCGATGCCATAATCACGGCGGCAACCAGCACCCCCAGACTGACGGACACCACGGTTTTCTTAATGCCCAGATCCAGGAAGCTTGCCCCCAAAGTTCCCGTCCATGCGCCGGTTCCGGGAATGGGGATGCCCACAAAGGCAATCAGCGCCGCCATCAGCCCAAACCGGCCAAAGCGCCCGCTTGCCAGCTTGCGCCCGGCACCCTCGCCCTTTTCGTGAAAGAACCGGCAGATACCGCCGATGTAGGGCTTATCCAAGCCCCAAATCAACACCTTCCGGGCAAACAGATAAATCACCGGCACGGGAACCAGGTTGCCCAGGGCGCAGACAACGATGGAATCCATCGTGTCCAGCCCCATGCCAATGGCAATGGGGATTGCCCCCCGGAGTTCCAGCAGCGGAACCATGGAAATAAAGAATACAGCAAGATACTTTAAAAACAAAAAACATCACCACATAGTAAAATGAATCAAAAAAACTCTAGCCGTATTTTAGCATAGTTTCCCAGGGCTTGCAACTATCCATTCATTAAATATTTATAAATTCCCCACAGGAATCCTCCCGTGGGGAACGAATCAGGCGGTTTTTGTTTCCTTAATCACCACGTAGCCATCCACCAGGTTGGCCTTTTCCAGAGTGCCCTCAACGGCAACCTGGCGCTCCATGAGATCCGTCAGGATAATCACGCCGTCTTTGCACTCAATGGTCATGACGTTTTTCATCACCACATCCTCTGGGGCTACGGTGTTGCGATAAACAGTAGAAAGGCACATTTTGATTCTCTCCTTACTCTGCCATGCTCTGCAGCACAACAGACAGACGCATATTGCCCTTTTCAAAATCGGAAACGGCTGCCATCACCTGCTCGTAGGCAGTGTGATTGCCGGCCTCTTCCAGCTTGGCTGCCAGCTCAGCCAGTTCCTTGGCATGGGCGGCATTGTGGCCCACCATGTACTTCATAAGGGCAGTGAGCTCCTCCATGGGGGTATGCTCGCAGTGCTCGCCGCAGCCGCCGCAATCGTGGTCGCAGTCGTGGGTGTGCTGATGCTCCCCCTCGTGGGTATGGGCATGGGTATGGACGGTGCCATCGGCATGGGTATGGGTATGCTCATGGGCTCCGCCGGAAATATGATCGTGATCCAGATGCATTGTATGGATCCTCCTTTTCGTATAATTTTACTTATTATACTCCCTTTGCAGATATATGTCAAAGAATTTCTTTCCCGCTATCCCCACCCCCCGGTTGCAAAATTCCCGGAAATACGGTATAATGCACGGGAACGAAAGAGAGGAATTGCCATGTCTGATACCCATGAACACGAACATGATCATGACCACGACCACGAGCACGACCATGACCATGCCTATCTCCATGCCCACGGGATCCCCCACACCCACGGTCATGTCCACGAAAATCAAAAGGCCGTAATCAACCGGCTTTCCCGTGCCATCGGTCACCTGGAAAAGGTAAAGCGGATGGTGGAAGAGGGCTACGACTGCTCCGAGGTGCTGGTGCAATTGGCGGCTGTACGCTCCGCTCTGGATAATACCGGAAAGGTCATTTTGAAAGACCACATGCGCCACTGCATGGTGGATGCCGTGGCTGCCGGAGATCAGGAAGCCATCGACGACTTAATTGCTGCAATTGACAAGCTGGTGAAATAATCATGACACTACAAGAATTCTTTCAGGAAAACCCAAAGGCCGCCCTGGCCTTTTCCGGCGGATGCGACTCCTCTTACCTGCTTTACGCCGCCAGGCAGTACGGCGCACAGGTGCGGGCCTACTTTGTCAAAACCGCCTTTCAGCCCGATTTTGAGCTTCAGGATGCCCGGCGGCTTGCCCGGGAACTGGGCGCTGACCTGAAGGTGCTGGAGCTGGACGCGCTGAAAGACGAAACCGTGCGTGCCAATCCCGCCAACCGCTGCTACTACTGCAAAAAGCACATTTTTGGCTCCATTCTGGAAACCGCCCGTGCAGACGGCTACAGCCTGATTCTGGACGGAACCAATGCCTCCGACCAGGTTGCCGACCGTCCCGGTATGAAAGCCCTGCAGGAGCTTTCCGTCCGCTCCCCCCTGCGGGAGGCAGGACTTACCAAGCAGGAAATCCGGGAAAAATCCCGGCAGGCCGGACTCTTTACCTGGGAGAAACCTGCCTATGCCTGTCTTGCCACCCGGATTCCCGCCGGAACCTCCATCACCCTTTCCATGCTCCAGCGGACGGAGTGGGCCGAGGGCTGCCTGATGCAGCTGGGCTTCCGGGATCTGCGGGTACGCCAGTTGGGAAATCTCGCCCGGGTTCAGCTGCCCCAGGATCAGATGGATGCCTTCCTTGCCCGGCGGGAGGAAATTACCAAGGTTCTCAAGACCCGTTACGACGGAGTTTTGCTGGATATGGAGGCCAGAAATGGACAGTGAAATCCGTTCTCTTCTTCTGGGCGTGCAGGACGGAAGCCTTTCCGTTGACGAAGCGCTGCTGCAGCTGAAGCAAAAGCCCTTTGCCGATATCGGCTACGCCAAGGTAGACCTGCACCGCAGAGTCCGCCAAGGGGCAGGCGAGGTGATTTACGGAGCCGGAAAGACGGCCCGGCAGATCATCGGCATTACCCGCGCCCTCCAGGAGGGCGGGCAAAAAAACGTACTGATTACCCGTATGGACAAAGAAAAGGCCGCTGCCGTACAGGAAGAGATTCCCGTCACCTATTATGAAACTGCCCGTTTGGCAATCGCCGGTGAAATGGCTGCTCCCTGGGGCATGGGAAAAATCGTCATTGCCACCGGTGGAACCAGCGACCTTCCCGTGGCAGAGGAGGCTGCGCTGACGGCTGAGTTTCTCGGCAATACCGTCACCCGGCTCTACGACGTGGGGGTATCCGGCATTCACAGACTGCTGACCCACAGCGAGGAGCTGATGGATGCCAGTGTGGTGGTCGCCGTTGCCGGTATGGAGGGCGCCCTTGCCAGCGTGGTGGGGGGACTTTGCGACTGCCCGGTAATCGCCGTGCCCACCAGCGTTGGCTATGGCGCAGCCTTTGGCGGCGTAGCTGCCCTTTTGAGTATGCTCAATTCCTGCGCCAGCGGCGTATCGGTGGTTAATATTGACAACGGCTTCGGTGCGGGATACCTTGCCGCCATGATGAACCACATGGAGGCCAGAAAATGACGGACGAAGTAATTCTCCTCAGCTGCAACCTGGACGATATGACCCCGGAGGATATCGGCTACGCCATGGAGCTTTTGCTGAACGCCGGGGCGCTGGATGTATGGACTTCCCCCATCGGTATGAAGAAGAACCGTCCCGGGGTTATGCTCAGTGTGCTGTGCCAGCAGGCCGATGAGGCGCGATTTACTTCTCTCCTCTTCCGCCACACCACCACCTTGGGCATCCGCAGAGCCGTGCACACAAGATACCTTTTGCGCCGGGATTTTTCCACGGTACAAACCCCCTGGGGGCCTGTGCGGATGAAGCAGGCAGGGGAAAATCTTAAGCCGGAATACGAAGACATCAAGGCCATTGCCGAAAAAACGGGGCTCCCCATTTCTCAGATCCGTCTGGCGGCAATTGCCGAATATCAAAAGGAGAATGCACATGATTGACTATCGCTACGATACCCAGCTGCTGATCGACGGGGAAAACCTGGACGAGGATGCCATCAACGACTATTTCCTGGAACATTTTCAGGGAGACTGTTTGTTGGCTGTAGGGGATGAAGACCTGATCAAAATCCACTACCATACCAACGAGCCCTGGAAGGTACTGGAGTACTGCGCAAGCCTGGGCCAAATTTACGACATTGTCGTTGAGGACATGGATCGTCAGGCCAGAGGACTTCACGGCTGAGACATAACAACCGGCGGCACCCGACAAATGGGTGCCGCCGAAATTTATGTCTCGTTTTCCTTTTTCTGCGCCTGCTTTTTGGCCCGCTTCTTTTTCCGAATCAGCTGCACCAGCTTCCCTGCGCCAAAGAGGATCAGTCCAAACACAAGGATATAGGGGATGTTGATCAGCAGCCAGGAAACAAAATCCAGGATGCCGCTGCCCAAGTCCTTCAGACTCTTTACAAAGCCCTCTCCGATTTTCTGGGCACGGCTCTTTTCCTCCACCGGAGTGTATTCCTTCACCTCGGTAATATCCAGGTATACCGTTGCATAGTCCACCTGGTTTTCCAGCACCCGCATCTGGGAGGTGTACGACTCCAAATCCGCCCGGACATCCGTGAGTCTTTCTTCAATTTCCAGCAGGTCAGACATGGTTTCCGCCTGACTCAGCAATTCCAGCAGACGGCTCTGCTCGGTTTCCAGTGCCGTAATGCGGCCCTGGATATCCACATATTGCAGCGTCACATCCTCGGTGCTGCGGCTGGAGGATACCACATTGGTGCACCCCTCCACCGCTTGGGTAAACACATCCAGTTTGTCCGCCGGAATGCGCAGGGTGATGCTTGCATCGCGGTAGCGCCGACCGGAATAGGCGCTGCCATTGTAGATATTCTGGCTTTCCACATAGCCGCCGACATCTTTCAGACTCTGGCTCACCGCTTCCACCGCACCGTCCAGCTCGTCCGTTTCCGCGCTCAGGTTGACGGTGATGATAAACTTCCGGTTTTCCGGCAGATCCGCCACGGTATCCCCGGAGTTTGTTATCTGGCCTCCCTCTGCAGCGGCCCAGGTTTCTGCGGTGACTCCAGAATCGTAGGCCATCTCGTTCATAACGGAAGAAGCGCTTTTGCTTGCACCGCAGCCGCACAACAGCAGTGCCAGGCACAGGGTTAAGCTAAGCAATCGTTTCATTTTGTCCGCCTCCTTTAATAAATTCTTCTGTTTGGAGCATATCATAGCTTTCCGAATTTTTCAAGGAGGCAAAGAAAATCTTAAGGAAGGCATCCTGTTTTTTCCTGCACGTTGGTCTTTCTCCCTTACCGTTTTGAAAAGGGTGCAGGTTCTTACCGGCATTTTCATTGTTTTTTCAATTTCTGCTTTACAGCGGATTTCCCCTGTTGTACACTCATTACAGCTTTATTTCCCGTTTCGGGCAAACCAAAAGGAGCAAAAAGCATGAATCGTCAGGACACCCCCATGGTCATTCAAATTCGCAATGCCCATGTACACAATTTAAAGCACATTGATGTGGATATCCCCTTAAATAAAATCGTCGGCATTGCCGGCGTGTCCGGTTCCGGAAAATCCTCCCTGGCCCTTGGGGTTTTGTACGCAGAGGGCTCCCGCCGCTACCTGGACGCCCTCTCCACCTACACCCGGCGCAGAATGACCCAGGCTCCCCGGGCCCAGGTGGACGAGGTGCTGCACATTCCCGCCGCCCTGGCGCTGCACCAGCGTCCGGGAATTCCGGGCATTCGCAGCACCTTCGGTACGGGCTCGGAGCTGCTGAACAGCCTGCGGCTGATGTACTCACGGCTTGCCAGTCATCGGTGCCCCAACGGACACTATGTAGAGCCGACCCTTGCCGTAGCCGCCGGGCAGGCCCTCAGCTGCCCCGTCTGCGGGGCACATTTTTATGCGCCCTCTGCCGAAGAGCTTGCCTTTAATTCCCAGGGGGCCTGTTCAAAATGCAGCGGCACAGGCCTTGTGCGGACGGTAGACGAGTCCACCCTGATTCCGGACGACTCCCTGACCATTGACGAAGGAGCGGTGCTTCCTTGGAAAACCCTGATGTGGTCGCTGATGACCGATGTCTGCCGGGAGATGGGCGTCCGCACGGATATCCCCTTCCGGGAGCTGACAGACCGGGAAAAGGAAATTGTCTACCACGGCCCGGCGGAGAAAAAGCACATCTTCTACCATGCAAAAGGCACAAACCAGTCCGGCGAGTTGGATTTCACCTATTTTAATGCAGTCTACACCGTAGAAAACGCTCTGGCAAAGGTCAAGGATGAAACCGGCATGAAGCGGGTGGAGCGTTTTCTAAAGGAAAGCGTATGCCCGGAGTGCGGCGGCACGCGGCTGTCCCAAAAGGCAAGAGGCCCAAAGCTTTTGGGTATTTCCCTGGCTGCGGCCTGCCAGATGCCCCTAAGCCAACTGGTTGCGTGGGTGGGCCGCGTCCCGGAGTCACTGCCGGAAGAAATGCGTCCCATGGCAAATAATATATGCGAATCCTTCCAGACCGTTGCCAAGCGTCTGATGGATTTGGGCCTGGGCTACCTGTCTCTGGACCGGGCCGCCTCTACCCTTTCCACCGGAGAACGCCAGCGGATGCAGCTGGCCCGGGCTGTGCGCAACCGCACCACGGGGGTTCTCTATGTGCTGGATGAGCCCTCCATCGGTCTGCACCCCTGCAACATTGCAGGTCTGACCGGCGTGATGCACGACCTGATTGCCGACGGCAATTCCGTTATTCTGGTAGACCACGACACCCAAATTCTTTCCGAAGCGGATTGGGTCGTGGAAATGGGGCCGGAAGCCGGCGCAGAGGGCGGGCAGGTGATTGCCCAGGGCACCGTCCCGGAAATTGCCGCCGCCCCGCAATCTAAAATTGGGCCGTTTCTGAAAGGGAAAGCCCCCCTGCTCCGAACGCCTGCCCCCGCCCGGGAGCTATTCGCGCTGGGAACCATTCACCTCTCCACGGATGCCATTCACACGGTAAAGCCCCTGGAGGCAGATTTCCCCAAAGGGCGGCTGACGGTGGTAACCGGCGTATCCGGTTCCGGCAAAACCACCCTGATCCTGGAAAGTCTGATTCCCGCGCTGGAAGCGCTGACAACCGGCGCAGCCATGCCAAATCACGTCAAGGGCATAACCGCAGAGGGCATCCGGCAGGTAAAGCTCATTGATGCCGCCCCCATCGGCATCAATGTCCGCTCCACAGTGGCAACCTACGCCAATGTCCATGACGAACTGAGAAAGGCATACGCAAGACTCCCGGAGGCAAAGGCCCTGGGATATAAGGCCGGGGATTTCTCCTACAACACCGGCTCTCTCCGCTGCCCCACCTGCGACGGGACGGGCTCCATCAGTCTGGATGTGCAATTCCTGCCGGATGTGGAAATTCCCTGTCCGGATTGCCGGGGCAGCCGCTATTGCCGGGAGGCCGAGAAAGTCAAGCGTGAAAGCAAAACCGGAGGCCCCTATTCTCTGCCGGAACTCATGGATATGGACGTAAAAGACGCCCTGGCTGCCTGTGCAGACATGAAAACCGTCTCTTCCCGCCTGCAGGTTCTGCAGGATCTGGGGCTTGGATACCTGACTCTGGGAGAGGCCACCCCCAGTCTCTCCGGCGGAGAAGCCCAGCGGCTGAAGCTGGCCTCCGAAATGGGGCGGCAGCAGGATGCCTCGGTATTTGTATTCGATGAGCCCACCATCGGCCTGCACCCGCTGGATGTGCAGACCCTTCTGGGCGTCTTTGACCGGCTGACAGCCAGCGGCGCTACGGTTATCGTCATTGAGCATGACCTGGATGTTATTCGCAATGCCGATTTTCTGGTGGATATGGGCCCCGGCGGCGGAGACGCCGGCGGGCGCATTGTCGCCACCGGCACACCGGAGGAACTCGCCCGGAACAGCGCAAGCATCACGGGAAGCTATCTGTAATTCTTGCCGTCCTTTCTTTGCACAAGTTGCACGGATTCGGGCTTGCAATACAGCGGAATTTTCGGTATAATGAGACAAGAAACAGAAATTGGAGGCAATGCAATGGCAAAGCTCTATTTTAAGTACGGCGCAATGGGCTCCAGCAAAACCGCTCAGGCCCTGATTACCAAATACAACTACGAAGAGAATGATCTGCGGGTTTGGCTGTTAAAGCCCAGTGCCGATGTGCGGGACGGAGAGCACGCGGTTTCCAGCCGCATCGGGCTCACCTCCAATGCCGATATCCTGACCCCGGAAATGAACGCCTACGATTGGTTTCGGGAAAAGATCGAGGGCCACTGCGATGTAATCATTGTAGACGAATGCCAGTTCCTTACCGTCGAGCAGATCGATCAGCTGCGGCAAATCGTGGATGACTGCAACATCCCCGTTATGTGTTTTGGTCTGCGCACCGACTTCCAGACCCACCTGTTCCCCGGCTCTCTGCGGCTGATGGAAATTGCCGATACCATCCAGGAAATCAAAACGATCTGCGACTGCGGCGCAAAGGCCACCGTCAACGCCCGAATTGACGGTCAGGGCCATATTGTCACCCAAGGCGCTCAGGTTTTCCTGGGGGGCAACGACAGCTATATCGCCATGTGCCACAAGTGCTATGTCCGGGGCATTAAGGAGCACAAGGTGATTAAGCTCCACGGACAGAATATGTAACCAACAAAAGCCGGTTTTCCCGCCGGTGTGGGAGTTTCTCAGGCGCTCTGGGAGATTCCCCCACCAGCGTGACTGCTGGTTCATCGTACCATCTCTACTGAAGCGAAAGGAGCAAACACAATGACAGACAAGCAAATGCAGTTTATCGCATGGCTGATCACCACCGCAACGGACAAATGCGCAACAATTGACGAAGTTCGCCAAATGAACGCGGAGATTCGCAAGCACTCCGCAAATGCTTGACAAAAATACAAGTTAAAGGAGTGTATTCCCATGGAACTATCCGAAATTCTTGCAAAATGTGATCATACCCTCTTGGCACAGACCGCCACCTGGGCAGATATTAGGGGCATCTGTGACGACGGCATGAAGTACCACACCGCCTCCGTCTGCATCCCTGCCTCCTTCGTCAAGCAGGCAAAGGAGTATGTGGGTGACAAGCTGCCCATCTGCACCGTAATCGGCTTCCCCAATGGCTACGCCACCACCGCTTCCAAGTGCTTTATGGCCTCCGACGCCGTAGACAACGGCGCAGACGAAGTGGATATGGTCATCAACATCGGCTGGGCCAAGGAAGGAAAGTTTGATGCCGTGCGGGACGAAATCGCCGCCGTAAAGAAGGCCTGCAAGGGCAAGCTCTTGAAGGTTATTATCGAAACCTGCCTGCTCACCGATGAGGAGAAGATTGCCCTGTGCAAGGCCGTGTCCGATTCCGGCGCCGACTACATCAAGACCTCCACCGGCTTCTCCACCGGCGGTGCAACCTTCCACGATGTGGAGTTGTTTGCCGCCCATGTGGCTCCCCACGTTAAAATCAAGGCTGCCGGCGGTATTTCCAGCCTGGCAGACGCAGAGGAATTCATCCGTCTGGGCGCTTCCCGTCTGGGCACTTCCCGGATTGTCAAGCTGGCAAAGGCCATGGAAAAGAACGAAACTGCCGCAAATGACGGCAGCTACTAAGCGCCGAATGTAAATTCCTTTCATGGAAAATGCTTGAAAATCCGGGAGATTGCCGCACCAGTCTTCGGGCTGGTGCGCAATGACATACTTTTTACGGCCCGGATTTCTGATTTTTGGTGTAACAAAGGAGAATATCGTATGCTCGCAACACCTACCCCCCATATTTCCGCCGCCCCCGGCGATTTTGGCAAAACCGTACTGATGCCCGGCGACCCCCTGCGCTCTAAGTTTATTGCAGAAAGCTTTCTGGAAAACCCGGTGCTAGTAAACAATGTCCGGGGCGTTCAGGGTTATACCGGCTATTACAAGGGTGTAAAGGTTTCCGTTATGGCTTCCGGCATGGGTATGCCCGCCATCGGCATTTACAGCCATGAGCTTTTCAACGGCTACGGTGTGGAGAATATCATCCGCGTCGGCTCTGCCGGTTCCATCCAGGAGAACATCCATCTGTATGACCTGGTCATTGCCCAGGGTGCCTGCACCGATTCCAATTGGGCCAGCCAGTTCCACCTGCCCGGGACCTTTGCCCCCATTGCCTCCTGGGAGCTGGTAAGCGAGGCCGTTAAGGCCGCCGAGGCAAACGGCGCTGTCTACCACGTAGGCAATGTGAACTCCTCCGATGTATTCTACGGAGATCACCTTGGCGTTCCCGAAGGCCTGGACAGCGTGTACGGCCTGAAAAAGATGGGCGTTATGGCCCTGGAAATGGAGGCAGCCGCCCTCTACATGAATGCAGCCCGGTACGGCAAGCGGGGCCTGTGCATCTGCACCATTTCCGACCATGTGCTCACCGGCGAACTGACCACCTCGGAAGAGCGCCAGAATTCCTTTACGACCATGATGAAGGTCGCCCTGGATGTGGCTGTCGCGATGGAGAACAAGTAATATGAAACGTGTATTTCTGATTGTTTTGGATTCCTGCGGCATCGGTCAGATGCCGGATGCCCCCGCCTTCGGCGACTATGGAGTAAACACCCTGCGCTCCTGTGCAGGCTCTAAAAAGTTTTCCGTGCCCAATCTTCTGAAAGCAGGTCTGGGCAATATCGACGGAGTGGATTATCTTCCCAAGGAATCCGCCCCTCAGGGCGCAGTTGCACGGCTGACGGAAGCCTCCATGGGCAAGGACACCACCATCGGTCACTGGGAGATTGCCGGTGTAGTCTCTCCCAATCCCCTGCCCACCTATCCGGAGGGCTTCCCCCAGGACGTGCTGGATGCCTTTGAAAAAGCCACCGGTCGGGGTGTGCTATGCAATAAGCCCTACTCCGGCACCGATGTCATCCGGGATTACGGTCAGGAGCAGCTGGATACCGGCAAGTGGATTGTCTATACCTCTGCCGACTCCGTTTTCCAGGTTGCCGCCCACGAAGACCTGATTCCCTTGGAAGAGCTGTACGATGCCTGTCACAAGGCCCGCCAGATTCTCCGGGGCAAGCACGGAGTAGGCCGGGTAATTGCGCGGCCCTACGTCGGCACTGCCAAAGAGGGCTTCCGCCGCACCCCCAACCGCCACGACTACTCCCTGGAGCCCCCGGCAAAAACCATGCTGGATGCCGTGAAGGAAGCCGGGCTGGACAGCCTGGCTGTGGGCAAGATCTACGATATTTTCGCAGGCCAGGGCACGACCGACCATGTGTACAATAAGAGCAACCAGGACGGTATGCAGCATACCGTGGACTATGCCGCCAGGGATTTCCACGGGCTGTGCTTTGTGAATCTGGTGGACTTTGATATGCAGTACGGTCACCGCCGGGATATTGACGGCTACGCCAACGCCCTGACGGAATTCGACACCTGGCTGGGGCAGTTTGTAAACACCCTGGGAGACGAGGATGTGGTGATGATCACCGCCGACCACGGCTGCGATCCCGCCTACACTGCCACCACCGACCACACCCGGGAATACGTGCCCTTTATCGCGCTGGGCAAACAGGTGCACCCTGTCAACCTGGGAACGAGAGCCAGCTTTGCAGACATCGCCGCTACGGTAACGGAGCTGCTGGGTGTTCCCTACAGCACCACCGGCAAGAGCTTTGCCAAGGAACTGCTGGAGGGATAATATGGACGCCAAGGAACTGATTGCCCAGGCCGTAGAGGCCATGGGAAAGGCCTACGCGCCCTATTCCGGCTACCAGGTAGGCGCAGCTCTTCTGTGCGCCGACGGTACGGTATACCAGGGGGCAAACATTGAAAACGGCTCCTACGGCGCTACCAACTGCGCCGAGCGGACTGCCTTTTTCCGGGCCGTATTTGACGGTCACCGGGATTTTTCCGCCATTGCCGTATGCGGCGGCAAGGGGGGCGTCATTGGGGACTTTTTCCCGCCCTGCGGTATCTGCCGTCAGGTCATGCGGGAATTCTGCGAGGATGACTTCAAGGTGTATCTGGTAGGCAAGGACGGTATCTATCTGGAGCGGACACTGGCCCAGATTCTGCCGGACAGCTTCCGCCCCCAGACCCACATGCAGGACTAAATGCCCTGTTTCTTTCCCGGTTCCCGAATTGCACAGAAACTTTCCTGAAAAACAGTTGATTTTTTAGCCATTCTGTGCGACAATATACACGCAGGGAGTTTTCCCTGTGGAAACCAAAAATGATACTATGGAGGAAATCATTTATGAAAAAGATTCTTGCTTTGCTCCTGGCAGTCATGATGGTCGTCACGCTGTGCGCCTGTGGCGGCAGCAGCACTCCCGCTGCTACCGAAGCACCCGCCGGTGACGCCCCCGCTGCCTCCCAGAACGCGGACGACATCCCCGATGAGATGACCTCTGCCGACGGTAAGTATGAAGTTGCTTTCGTTACCGACGTAGGCCAGCTGAAGGACAAGTCCTTCAACCAGGGCACTTTCGATGGCGTTAAACTGTATGCCGCCGGTGCAGGAAAGTCCTACAAGTACTACCAGCCCGCAGGTGGCAGCCAGGCTACCGATGATGACCGCTTCGATGCTATGAAGCTGGCTGCCGACAACGGCGCTAAGGTTGTCGTCTGCGCCGGTTACATGCAGGCTTCCGCTCTGGAAAAGGCCATTGCCGCTTACCCCGATGTAAAGTTCGTCTTCATTGATGGTTGGGCACTGAACAACGCCAATGTTGCCGGTATCTGCTTCAAGGAAGAGCAGTGCGGCTACCTGGCCGGCTACGCTGCCGTTATGGATGGCTACACCAAGCTGGGCTTCTGCGGCGGCGGCGGCGGCGCAAACGCTGCCTGCAACCGTTATGGCTACGGCTACGTTCAGGGCGCCGAGGCAGCTGCTGCCGTTAAGGGCGTGAACGTAGAAATGAACTACTCCTGGCTGTACGGCTCCAACTTCTCCGCTTCCAACGAGCTGCAGACCATGGCTGCCGGCTGGTATCAGAACGGCACCGAAGTGATCTTCGCTTGCGGCGGCCCCATGTTCGACTCCATCTCCGCTGCAGCCTCTGCTGAGGATGCAAAGGTCATCGGCGTTGACGTTGACCAGTCCTTCCAGTCCCCCACCGTTATCACCTCCGCTATGAAGGGCATCGGTGAGGCTGCACAGCAGGCTCTGAAGGCTGCTGAGACCGAGGATGCATGGAAGGCATTCAACGGTGACGGCACCGCTACCATCACCCTGGGCGCTGCAGAAGGCGCTGTGGGCCTGCCCACCGCTACCTGGTCTCTGCAGAACTGGACGGTTGCCGAGTACGAGGCAATGCTGGCTGACATCGTTTCCGGTAAGGTTACCATCGATGGCTCCGACGTTCCCGAACCCGCCAGCACCGCTCATGTGACCATGAACATCGTGAAGTAATTCACCTGCTGCAAAAATTTGGGGAGCTCCCACCGGGAGCTCCCTTTCTTCTTTATAAAGCTTTCTGCGGCCCCGGTCAGGAAGGCTTTTTCCGGGACACCACCATCAGTTGAATGCCCTTGTCCGAAGCGGGCAAGCCGGAAAAATCGGAGTAGGCATCTATCACTTCCATTCCCAGCGTCCCAAAAATACGGCGAATCTCCGGAAGGCTGTAAAGGCGAATGGGGTTTCCCTCGCAGAAATCCGGCTTGGTGAGCCTTTCCCCATAGGCATAATCCTTCTGCCCATAAAGCATGATTTTGCTGCGGGAATCCCACTCAAACACAGAAAGCGTCAGCCCTTTTTCCCCGGCGTCCCACAGCTTGCAGGGGAAATGACCTTCCGCATAAGCGCCATTCATGATATCCATGTGGAAGTTTTTCTTGCCGCCCAGGTCTGTCCGCCAATCAGAGAGAATTTCCACATACTGCCGCTGCACCCGCTCCCAGACGGCTTCCCGCTGCGCTTCCGGATAATGCATGGCAATTTTCGCCTGTATCTGCTTTTTGCAGGCTTTGGAGTACAGCACATGGCACTCGCGGTCAAATTGCAGTTCATTGTCTTTCACGGCTTTTACCTCCTATCAGCCCAACGCCACATCCAGCGTCATCATAATGCTAAAGCCTACGGCAAAAGCAAGCGTTCCAAGATTGGAGTGTTTGCCCTGAGACATTTCCGGGATCAGCTCCTCTACCACTACATAGAGCATGGCTCCTGCGGCAAAGCTCAGCAAATACGGAAGGGCCGGGACAATCAGCCTTGCGCCAAGAATGGTCAGTACCGCCCCAATTGGCTCCACAATGCCGGAGAGAACACCGCCAAGAAACGCCCGTCCCTTACTCTCTCCCTCTGCCCGAAGAGGCATAGAGATGATTGCCCCTTCCGGAAAATTCTGAATGGCGATGCCGATAGACAGCGCCAGTGCACCCGCTGCCGTAATCTGCGTGCTTCCGGAGAGAAGTCCCGCATAGACCACGCCTACAGCCATTCCCTCCGGAATGTTGTGCAGCGTCACTGCCAACACCATCATCGTTGTTTTTTGAAGCTGGCTTTTCGGTCCCTCTACCTGATTGCTCTTTGCGTGGAGATGGGGAATCAGATGGTCAAGCCCCAGCAGGAACAAAACGCCAATCCAGAATCCGACAAACGCCGGAAAAAACGCCAGCTTTTCCATCCATGCCGCCTGTTCCATCGCGGGAATCAGCAGACTCCAGACGGAAGCAGCCACCATCACACCGGCGGCAAAGCCGGTCAAAGTGCGCTGTATGGCATCCCCCAGCTGTCTACGCATAAAGAATACGCAGGCTGTGCCCAGCGTTGTGCCGAGAAACGGAATCAAAATTCCGTAAACGGTTTGTCTCATGGAGTTGGCTGCCTCTCTCCCTTATGCCTTTTTTTCTTGTAAAAGCCGCCGGTTTCTACATCAAAGTGCAGGTGCTTCATGTTCTACCTCCAAAGTTGATCTTAACGATCTGCATTTTCATCATCCCGTCGCCGACTCGGGCCAGAAATCGGAAAAAGCCGCTGACCGACGGGTCTTTCAGATCGTTGTAGCCCAGCATATAACCCCGGCTGGAGATTTGCAAACGGCTGTCCCAGATGCCGATCTCGCTTTTTGCATCAGAAACGGCAAAGTATGCGCCCACATCCTTGATTTTCGCATCCTTCAGCCACGTTTTCAACATCAGCTTTACTGCCTTGGCGTTGGCAGCGTCAAAGGCCAGCACGCCGCCGGGAAAAGCGTCCGCCATGGCCTGCACAAGCGTTCTGACCTGCTCTTTTAAAAAGTAATAGAACACGCCGGACGCAAAGAATACCGCGCCGCCGGATGCGTCTATCTTTTCAAACCACGACGGATCGTTCAGGTCGCAGGGGATGTTTTCCTCTCGCTCCTCAGCAGGAAGAAGCACATTACGGACTGCAATGACATCCGGGAAGTCCAGATTGTAAAGCTTGCACAGGCCGTTGTCGCAGGCGCGTCCGGTGCAGTCCAGCCCGCAGCCGAGGTTCACCACAGCCGCCGTGGGGTGCGTTTTCAAATAATCCCGCACCTCATAGGCAAGATCGTTCTGCCGCATAGCAACCTCAAGGAAGCCGAAGCGCTGCATCAGGCTGCGGGACTTCTGCTCCAAAGTGGAAAAATCATAATCCACCGCGTTCACAAGCCGCTGCGCCGCCTCATCCCGGTACAAATTGGGGTACAGCTCCGAGCACATCTTTCGCGCGTAGAGTGGGATGATCAACGTCTCCTGTACCGTGTTCTTTTCGATTTTATAGCGCACAGTCATCCTCCTTTTACAGCGTAATTTCCCGTTCTCCTCATAACAGCATTCCGATTCCCCCAAGGATCAGGGAGAACACTGCCATCCCCAGGGTGCCGAACAGCCATTTCTTTTGCTTGTCTGCTTTCGAGATGTACGGCATCAGATCCTCTGTCCCCGGAATTACCCACGCCTCGGTGTGTCCCACCCAATAGCCATCGATGCCAAGCCGGTCGATAAGATTCATCACGGACAGGATCACAAAGCACTGCCAAACGCCACCCCAAAATGTATGCGCACCGTTGATGGCATACACGCAGATCAGCACATAAACAAGGTACATTGGGATGCAGATTGCCTTGAAGCGCAGAGCATTCCGTTTGATTTTCTCCTTTGTGGTCAGCCCCAGTGCAATGCACCGCTCCTGCACCTTTGGGTCATACAGATGCACCATGCCGACAGCCCCCTGGCGGATGCCGACGGCGCAGACCGCAGCCAGCAGCGCACCCAGGCCCAGTCCTTCCAGAATTGTTTGCAGCAGCATTCTTTATTCCCCCTTATTCAGTACAATGATTTTATTGGAAATATTCCGCACAGCGGGCAGCTTGTCCAGCAGTTTGTAAATTGGGGCGAATACCGCCATGCCTTCCGTCAGGCAGTGTTCTTCCATAAACCGGAAGTCCGGCAGCAGTGCCGCAAGAGCTGGGCCATTCTTCACGCCCCAGGAGAATTTTGCATTGCTTCCCTCAATGGATTTTTCCTTGAAGCGCTTCACGATCATCGGGTTCATGGTTTCTGCAAATACGGTGGCCTTCTCAAAGCGACGGGAAATCACCCTGAAAATGCGCTGCACGTCCGCTTCTGACAGATACATGGTCAGCCCCTCGATGATAATCAGTACCGGCGTGTTCTGCTCTTTGATCTCATTGCCCCAATCGTCCATGGCGGACATAGCAATCTGCGAAATCATTCCACGCTCCGGCAAAAGGCTTCCCCGCACAGCCACTGTCTCCGGCAGATCCAGATTGTACCAGTGGCAAAAGCCTTCCATCCGATAACACCGGGTGTCCAGTCCGCAGGCAATGTTGACCACCACCGCGCCGGGGTTCGATACAAGCCACGCTTTTGTCAGCCGATCCAGCACAATGGTTCGGGCAATAACGCCGCTGCGCATAGCACTGTCCTTGTCCGCAAGGGAAAAATCATAGTTAAGCCGTTCAATGATTTCTTCCGCTTTTGCATCGTGAATCGCGCCGCGGCCTTGGCTCTCTTTCGCTCTTGCGTAAATCGTTTGCAGCATTGTCTCCGGAACACCGGAAAGACTGATTTTCTCTGCCATGTTATTGTACCTCCATTTTTACATTCCACATGAAGCGGTCATATTGTCCTGCGTTTCTATTCCAAATGTTTTTCTGCTGTCTCGCCACCGCGCCTTTTATTAGCATTTGCTAACTCCTGCGTAAAAAGAAGTTAGAGATTGCTAACCGCGTTGCTTTTGAAAAGCCGCATCCCTGCGGCTTTTCCATTTGACTTTATCATAGCAAGCATTCCTGCTCCTGTCAAGTTTTCAGCAGGCATTCTTTCTGGTGCAGGTTTCCCCCACTGCCTAGCCATCCAGCAGCCAATTGATCAGATTCAACGATTTTATTCCGTCGTAAGAGGTGTCCAATCCGGTTTCCATGGACAAAACAATTTTTTCATAGTTGTCACGGATATTCCGCAAGGGAGCAAGCTCTCTTGCCCGAACCTCCTCACTGACCATAGATTCCGTCACCTGAATATATTTTTTGTCACCTGCCGTTGTAGCAATGAAATCTACTTCCGCATTGCCAATTTTACCAATGGCAACATCGTACCCCCGCCGGAGCAGTTCAAAGTAAACCACATTCTCGATTGCGTGTCCGCTGTCCCGGTTGCGGAAGCCCAGCAGGTAATTTCTGAGGCCAATATCTACGATATAATATTTTCCAAGTGTACGGAGGTACTCTTTCCCCTTGATGTCAAAGCGCTTGATCTCATAGAAGAAATAGCTTTCCAGCAAGGCGTTCACATAGGCCTGTACCGTGTGTGCGCTGGGTGCGCCTTTGCGCCGGCCATCTTCCAGCAATCCTTCGTTTACGAGAGTATTTCCAATGGACGCAATGGACACGGTAGAGCCAATGTTGTCGGCTAAGAAGAGGATGATCTTGCGCAGCAGCACCGGATCTGTGATCTGTTTTTGCCCTCTGCGCTTTTCCCGTTCCAGAATATCCCGAATCACAACTGTGGAATAGATACCGTCCAGCAGCGTCAACGCTTTTTCCTGTTCCAGCCCCACATCCGCAATTCCAGGCATACCACCGAAGCGCATATAGGCGTCAAAGACTTCCTTTAATTCGTATCGTTCGCCATTTTGATCGAACACCTGCTTCCGTCGTCCGCCCAGTGCGCTCTGTGTTTCTCGAACCGTAAAACCGTGAAACGACAAAAACTCACGAAAAGAAAGCGGCAGCATTTTGATTTCCACACATCTCCCAGAGAGATAGGTCGCATACTCGGAGGATAAAAGATACGCATTGGAGCCTGTGACATAAATGTCGCAGTTAAAGTCTACCCGAAAGGAATTGATTGCTTCCTCCCAGGCCCCGATTCGCTGAAGCTCGTCAAAGAAAAGATACATCCGTTTTTCGGGAACAATTCGCTCTTTCACATACAGATAGATATCATCAGCGTTCATACCGCGGTAATCGTGAGATTCAAAATTCATCTCAATGATTTGCTCTGACGAAATCCCGGTCTGCTTCAAGTGCTGTACCATCAGCTTCAGCAGACTGGATTTTCCACAGCGGCGAATGCCGGTGATCACCTTCACCGGTTCCGTATCCTGAAAACCGATGAGCTTGTTCAAGTAAATGTCTCTTCTTTTCAATCCATTGGATTCTATCAAACCAAGCACCTCCCTTGTGCTTTAGAATAGCATAAACTTTCATCTTTTTCAAGAGTTTGCACCAAAATGCAAAAAGTCTAATTATTTAGTTTTTTCTGTCATTGTGGAAGTTAAGAGGATGCATTGACGAACCTGCTCCTGTTCAGTTGATGGTGGGCATGATTATCTCAGGCGATGCGCACCGTCACCGGATGACTTCATTGATTTAAGTGAGTTCCAACCTGACAGTCCCAAAAAAAGCCTTTGACCTGTGCTCTGATTGGAAACACCTCTTTTGCGCAAACGGGCCAAGCGCTTGTCAATCAGCAAAACCACCTATGATTGATACCGAGACCGCTCGGACGAAAATGTTCGGGCGGTCATGCCCTAATGGTAGATTTCTTCATGGTTTTCTGGTATAATTTATTTAGAAAAAGTACGAGACAAATCGCAATTTGACAAATTGTGTTAAGGAGAAGATAAAAGATGGAAGTAAAGTTTTATGATAAGGTTAATGATAATCTATTGAAGTTTGCTGTGATTATTTCTAAAGCAAATGGTAAATGGGTATTCTGTAAACATAAGGAAAGAGATACATATGAAGTGCCTGGAGGTCATAGGGAAGACGGTGAGTCAATAGATATGACTGCCAGAAGAGAGTTACAAGAAGAAACAGGAGCAATTGATTTTTCCATAGAACCTGTATGTGTCTATTCAGTTATTGGCAAGAACCGTGTAAATGCTACGGGAGAAGAAACATATGGAATGCTATATTTTGCGGATATAACAAAGTTTGAAACTGAGATACATAGTGAGATGGAAAAAGTTGTCTTATTTGATGAGTTACCAACTGAATGGACATATCCTCTTATTCAACCACTATTGATTGAGGAATATGAAAGACGAATTTAATCGTAATGGCATTTATATTAAATATCTTAAATATTATTGCGATAGTGGCACAAAAAGATAATAATGAGAAATATAAGAAGATGAGGAAAAGACAGAACAATTCCAGTTTATCGAACTGGTAAAATCCCTTTAGGAACGAAAGGGCGCACTTCTATACTCTCTATCGAGAGTAGTGCGTCCTGCGGAGCTTCATTCTCCGTCAGCAGAAGAAAACTGCTTGACTGCGAATGTTGCGTCCCTTCGTTCCGTCAAGGTGGCTACACCCCCTTGCGCCGCTAAAGCGGCTATCCCCTGTGGACTTGCCGCCAGCAAGTTTGAAAACCCGAGTACCAAAATCAGGCCGTTAACCGGTCACAATGTGCGAAAGTTGACGGTCTTTTTGCTATGCAAAAGCATAGCAAAACAAGAAATGTGCCATTTCCTCGCCCCTGCGGGGCAACCGGAAATGATGCACAAAAACTTCATGCAATAACATTTGTGCATTTTCGTGGTGCAGCGCTCATGCATGAAGTTTTATCCCCATTTTCAAAAAAGGACACTCAGAGCAGCTAAACTCCGAGTGTCCTTTTAAAAATGGTGCCGCCAACGGGAATCGAACCCGTACGGTTTTTGGGCCGAGGGATTTTAAGTGCTATCCCTTATTCCTACAGCAGCGTAAGATAGCAACCTCAAGCTGCCAGTATTTATGACGGTATTTCGCCGCATTCATGGTATTTGATCCGCATTTTGAACGAAATTGTTTGGATTTCTACGGAAACCAGTCTTGAAAAAGCGTATAGTCGTTTGAAAAGATTTGATGCGGATTTTGATGAGTTGGAGGGATCTTTGAGCGGATATGCACCCCAAAGCTTACCAGACAAGGAGGAGATTTCATGCAGAGCAGAAAATACTACGAAGCCTACTGGAGCCAGTACGACGATGTCGTAACCCTAAACGAGTTTCGCAAATATCCTTTGCAAACGCCAAGTTTATATTGTGTTTTGTGACAGCTAGGGGTATAGTGGCAGAGATGGTATGCTTTGCGCAGAATCGATTCTCCTTATGTTGCTAAACTTTATTATTGGCCTCCTAAATCGTTATGATATTCCATTACTTGCTCAGTTCGATGACAACGTCATCATTGGTAACAGCATTGCCGGTGTGACCGTTCAGGGAAGCAAAGTC
>CAKTNN010000015.1 GCA_934589065.1 uncultured Oscillospiraceae bacterium | reverse complement strand
TTCGCAATGACATTTTCTTTCGTCGTTCCGAACCAGTGCCCACACACCACATACCGTCATTCCGAACCAGCGCGCACGCTGGTGTGGGAATCTTCGCGTACTGCCTGCCTCGGTCAGCCTACCTCAAGATTGCCACACCAGTGACATCGGTCACTGGTTCGCAATGACATTTTCTTTCGTCGTTCCGAACCAGTGCCCACACACCACATACCGTCATTCCGAACCAGCGCGCACACTGCCGTGGGAATCTTCGCGTACTACCTGCCTTGGTCAGTCTCCCTCAAGATTGCCACACCAGTGACATCGGTCACTGGTGCGCAATGACGCGGGGTAGTCGGCAGCCTGGTTCGCAATGACGCTTCTTATACCGCCGGATAGCGCAAAAACCGCGGCTTAAATACCCCGGTTTTTGCCCTCTCAGCAGAGCTCAAAATAGGTAACCACCAGCTTGACGCTGATCGCACCTTCGTTTTCCGTATTCCGCAGCGTCACACGGGAGATGGTCAGATCGGAAATCTGGCTGATGTTGTCGCTTCCGTGGAGCCGGTTAATGATCTGCCGGGCCTGCCAATAGTCGGCAGTGGTAAATTCCATCTGGATGGGGCGGCGCAGCAGGTAGCCGCAGGACAGGGTGCTGGTATCCCCAAAGCTCAGGGTATAGTCGATGGTGCTGCTCAGAATGGAGTGAAGCTCCACCATCAGCACGCCGGAATTATCATAGCTGGGGATGGGCGTAGGTGTGCCCTGGGCAAAAATCTGCTCCAGCTCCGCTTCCATGTTCTTTTTCTTCTGGATGAGGGCCGTATTCTGCAAGATCATGTCCTGCTCCATCTGCGTCATGGACTGATACTCCGTGACGGAATCGTTGATGGGCTCCAGCAGGAACTTATAGTAGGCAATGCCAATGAGCAGCAGGCACAGAATCACCAGCATTACCTTTTCTCTGGTTGATAAAGCTCGATTCATTCTGCTTCCTCCTTAATGGGCTGCAAGGCAATGGTCAGGGTGAAATCCAGCATGGATTCCTCGGTCTGATCCTCGGTAGATGCAATGTTCAGTGCGGCGCTGGCAACAATGGGCTGCTGCTCCACCCGGGCAAGCATGGCAGAAATCTGCTGCAGGTTCATCCCGGACATATCTGCAACCAGCACCGTGCCTTTGATGCTCACGCTGTTTACCGTGCCGACGGAGCGGAGATACTGCTCCACAAGGTCCAGCGCATCCGTCCGGTCGACGGTAACCAGACCGTCATCGGCACTGTTTTCCATCCACTTTCTGGAATAGGTGCGGTAGCGCTCCTCCACCTTGGGGTAGTCGGCAACAGCCTGCTGCATCACCAGGTACTGGCTGTGGGTGGTGTTGTATTCCGCCTCCGCCCGATTCAGCCGGGCGAACTGATCGATCACGCCAAACTTGGCAACGCATCCAGCAAGAATGACAATCAGGATGAGGCCCAGGATGGAAGTAACCACGTCCCGCTTTTTGCTCTCTTTCTGCGCCAGATTGATGTAGGTTTTGGAAGGAAGCTTCATCCCCTTGGGGGAAGCCTTTTTCTCTTTGGTAATGGTCATTTTCCCGCCTCCTATTTCTGCAGGGCACAGCCGATGGCTCTGGCATAGAGCCAGGGCGTATCCAGCTTATCCGCGCCGGGGATCAGATCCGGGATGCCCATAATTTCCAGATCGGTGGTGCGGGTGATTGCCTCCTGCAGGGCCGCGATTCCCGCGCCGCCGCCGCACAGACAAATCCGGCGCAGGCTCTGGTCCCGGTTGTTGTAATTATAGAAGTTTACGGACTTCATGATTTCCACAGCCATCCGGTTGTACATATCCAGGCACACGCTCATGGACTGGGCATCCTGATAGTTGCTTGCCAGGTGGGTATGGGCCATGTGGACATCCACCCCCCGCTCCTCGGAAATCAACTGCTCCAGATTGGAAAGGCCCATGGAAACCGTCCGGCGGTTACGGAATTCGCCGCCCCGGTAGATGTACATCCGCATCCCCCGGTAGCCCACGTCCACCAGGCAGAAATCCTGGTTGTCCTCCTGCTTGGTGGAGGACAGGTAGTTACTCACCAGGGTGCCAAAGGCCACCTCTTCCGGGATGGCGTTTTGCAGCTTGCAGCCCGCCAGGCGGAACAGGGTTCGGTACTGCTCGATGGTCTCTTTCAGAGCCGCGCAGGCAAACAGGCGCATTTCCTTGGGCTCGTCCTGCTCCCTGACGATTTCCTGAACGGCATAGTCAAAATAGTAGCGGCTCTTTTCCTGGGTCAGATAATCCTTAAATTCAAAGGGAAGATTGTATTTCAGCTGCGCCTCCGTCATGGGCGGAACCACCACGTTCCGGGAGGACACCAGGCTGTCCGGCAGAATCACCGCCGCCTTGCCCTTGGAAATGCCTCCCTTTTGCATGGCTGCCCGGAGAGTTTCCGCCATGGCGTCGTTAAAAAGCACCGCGCCATCGGACACCAGGTTGTCCGGCAATTCCAGGCTGACCGCCTTTTTTACGGTGTTCCCGGCGACGGTGACGATTTTCACCATGGATTCGCCGATATCAAATGCAGTAATCGTTCCTGCCATATATATACCTCCTGAATTCGGTGGGTTAGATACAAAGTTCTTGTGGGGGTGCTAGAAAGCAAGCTGTTATTGCAAGGCCGTGCGCACGCACCACATACCGTCATTCCGAGGCGGCGCGCACGCAACACATACCGTCATTCCGAGGCAGTGAGCACTACTCCGCGCTAAGAGCCGCCTTCGGCGGTTGCGCTATGCACAGCGCTGCGGCGCTAGACTGCCGTGGCAATCCCCCGGATGTTTAGACAGCCTAAAGGACTTTTCTGCGTTTCTTCGTTCAATCTGGCATAGAAGCTATGGAAAACGTGCAAAGACTCCCCAGTCTCGCTTCGCTCGACAGCCCCCCTGTAGGGAGGCCAAGGCGCTATCGCGCCCAAATGGGCATCCCTTAAAACAGCCCCAGGTAGGCTTCAATCAGGGCGTTGCCCCACAGGGCGGTTAGAATGGCGGCAGCGGAAATGCTGGGGCCCCAGGGGAAGGCTGTCTCTTTCTTTCCCTTGGTTGCGGCAAGGCCGAAGACAATGCCCAAAATACAGGCGGCGAAGAGACACAATAGGTTCCCTTTCCAGCCCAGGTACAGCCCCGTGGCAAACAGGAGCTTTAGGTCTCCCCCGCCCATGGCCTCCACCTTGCGGATTTTTTCAAAGGCCAGGACGATGAGCAGCAGCCCGCCGCCTACGGCGAAGCCGCCCAAAAGGCTATCCACCCATTCCCCTTTTTCTGCCCCGATAAGCACCAGGAACACAAGGCGAACCGCGATTAGAGACACGACAAATCGGTCTGGGATGATATACCCCTCCAAATCCGCAAAGGCACAGGCAAGCAGTAAGCTGCCAAACAATGCGTATTCAAGGGCTTGGAGCGAAATATCATAGGTAAGGAGCACGGCAAGGTACACTGCCGCCGTGGAAAGCTCCGCCACCAGATGGCGGACAGACAGCTTTGCCCCGCAGTAGCGGCACTTACCACGGGAGGCAAGGTAGCTGACCACGGGAATCAAATCCCGGGCAGCCAGTGCATGGTTACATTTGTCGCAGTGGGAGCGGCCTTTTACCACGCTCTCCCCGTGGACAATGCGCCAGGCAAAGCAATTGAGGAAAGAGCCCATGCACGCGCCCAGAATCACTGCCAGGATGCAGAAGTAAACCGTAAGACCGGGGGCAGAATAAAGCATTGGAATCTTCCTTTCGTAATGGTTTTGTTATGTAGGGACGGTGTTTGCGTACTACCCGCCTCGGTCAGTCAACCTCAAGATTGCCACACCAGTGACTTCGGTCACTGGTTCGCAATGACATCCTTTTCGTCATTCCAAGGCGGCGCGCACACAGCGCATACCGTCATTCCGAACCAGCGCGCACGCTGGTGTGGGAATCTTCGCGTACTACCCGCCTCGGTCAGTCCACCTCAAGATTGCCACACCAGTGACATCGGTCACTGGTTCGCAATGACATACTTTTCGTCATTCCGAGGCAGTGCGCACACTGCCGTGGGAATCTTCGCGTACCACCTACCTCGGTCAGTCTACCTCAAGATTGCCACACCAGTCTGCGGACTGGTTCGCAATGACATAGGGGACGGGGTGCACCCTCCTTCAGAGGCGCCTCTGAAGGAGGGCTAGGGTTGCGGTTGTTCCCCTCCCGGAGGCCGCAACCCTCCGGTTCCGGGATGGGGAAATTCATTATTAGATATTATTAGTTGGCGTTAATAACAATGTTGTAACCGCCATCAGCGGTTGTCACATTGTAAGTAACACCTGCTCCAACGTTCCAGGCCTTGACAGTATGACCACCGATAACAACGTCAGCGGCGGGCTTGCCCTTGGTCACGTATGCAGCAACCCCAGTGGGAGCAGTGCCTTTAGCGGCAACAACAGAACCATCAGAATACAGCGTGTAGGTTACACCGTCAGCCGGAATTGCAGTGTCAGAAGCCAGGATCTCAGCCATCACGGAAGCGTAGCCGGAGCGAATATTGGCCTCGTCGGTAGCGACCTTCGCCTTGTTCAGAGAGGAATTGAAGGTGGGGATGGCGATGGCGATCAGAATGGCAATGATAGCCACAACGATCAGCATTTCCATCAGGGTAAAGCCCTTGGTATTCTTGATCTTTTTCATGATAAATGTGTTTCTCCCTTCTTTAAGAAGATGAAATGAATATTATGTATTCGCCGAATCGGGTTGCGGATCCGGCGGAAACACCAGGTAAATAACTTACATGCCGCCGTACATGGAGAACATGGGCAGGTAAACGCCCAGCAGGAGGATGACGGTCATAATCGCCAGACCAATGGTAATCACCGGCTCCAGCAGGGACAGCAGCCGGTCGGTCAGCACGGATACCTCATTATTATAGTAGTCGCTGACCACGGTGAGGGTCTTTTCCAGATTGCCGGACTGCTCGCCCACGTTGGTCATTTCCACCAGCAGCTGGGGATACATTTTTTCCTCCCGCATGGATTCCGCCAGCCCCCGGCCCTGCTCCACACTGCGGCAGATCCGGCGGATGGAATTGGAAATCAGGCTATTGGTAATCACGTTGGCGGTGACCTCCAGGCTCTGGATAATGGGCAGCCCTGCAGAGAGCATGGTCGCCATAGTAGCAGAGAACTGGCTCATGGCATTCATGGAATGGAGCTTTTTCAGGGGAGACTTTTGCAGGCTGAAGGTATCCAGCATCACTCTGCCCTTTTCCGAGTGCCGCACCAGGAAATAGGAGAGCACCAGGGCCAGGATGACAAACACCAGAGTCAGCCACTGCTTGGTCATAAAATTGGAAACGACGATCATACCCTTGGTAATGCCGGGCAAATCCGTGCCCATTTCCGCAAAGGTGGTAACAAACATAGGCACGGCCTTGACCATGACGATGATGAACACCACGATTGCCACAAAAATCACGATGGCAGGATAGGTCAGGGTACTGATGACCTTGCCCCGGATCTTCGCCTGCTTATCAAAGTATTTTTCCAGGCGCTCAAAGCAGATTTCCAGGGTGCCGGAGGCCTCGCCCGCCCGGATGGTTTCAATAAAGGTCACGGGCAGATCGGGGGCATTGTTTTCAAAGCTCTGGGCCAGGGGGTAGCCGCCGGACACATCCTCGGCAACCTTCAGGAGCATTGCCCGGAGCTCCGGGGTGCGGGCCTGCTCGCCCACCATCTCCACGCACCGGACAATGGGCAGGCCGGAGGAGAGGATGATGGCAAACTGGGAGCACATAATGGAAAGGTCTTTGTCCCTGATCTTGGTAGAGCCCAGGTTGACATTCAGGCTCAGGCGCTCCTTGACCTCCTGGATGCTGGTAATCACGGAGCACGTTTCCCGAAGCATGGAAACGGCCTCGTACTCATTATAGGCCTTTACCACACCGGAGACCTTCTGTCCGTCCGGCGACAGGCCCTTATATTTAAATGTGGTCATTGGGTTATCCCCGCTTTCCGTTGAAAATTCGATGGGAATCTTCGCCTTCTATGAACTGCTACGGTCTACTGCGCCCGAGATTGCCACACCAGCGTGCGCGCTGGTTCGCAATGACGCTTTTTCTTGTCATTCCGAGGCAGTGACCGATGTCACTGCCGTGGGAATCTTCGCCTTCTATGAACTGCCACGGTCTACTGCGTCCGAGATTGCCACACCAGCGTGCGCGCTGGTTCGCAATGACGAGGAGAGGTGTGTGCGGCACTGGTTCGCAAGGACAAGGGGGCCTTCCGCGCCTTTACCGCATTCTGCCGAAGGTTTCCGGGTCGCGGGCGTAGCTCAGGGCCACCTGCTGGGAAACCAGGCCGTCCCGCACCAGCTTTTGCAGGGCGGCATCCATAAGGACGGAGCCGCTTTGCCCGTTCATGGCGATAAAGCTTTCCATTTGGGGGGTCTTGCCCTCCCGAATCAGGTTGCGGATGGCGGAATTGACAATCATAATCTCGCAGGCCGCAATCCGGCCCCGTCCGCTCTTTCTGGGCAGCAGCTGCTGGGAGAGCACTGCCCGCAGGGTCGTGGACAGCTGCAGGCGAATCTGCCGCTGCTGGCCCTCCGGGAAAACATTGACCATACGGTCAATGGAATCGGCGGCGGAATTGGTATGCAGGGTGGCAAACACCAGGTGACCGGTTTCCGCGGCGGTGAGAGCGGTTTCGATGGTATTGAGGTCGCGCATTTCGCCGATGAGAATCACATCCGGGTCTTCCCGAAGGATAGAACGGAGTCCATCGGCGTAGGAGCGGGTATCCGACCCGATCTGGCGCTGGTTAATCACGCACTTATCAGGGGTATACACATATTCGATAGGGTCTTCCAGAGTGATGATATGGGCCTGGCGGGTGTGGTTGATCCGGTTCAGGACAGAGGCCAGAGTGGTAGACTTGCCGGAGCCCGTTTCCCCGGTGACCAGCACAATGCCGGTGCGGTAATTTTCAAAATTGCTCACTGCCGGGGGAAGCTGCAGCTCCTCCAGCTCCGGAATCCGCTCGGCAAGCAAACGGATGGCAGCAGAAAGGCTGCCCTGCTGGCGGAAGAGATTGATTCTCGTGCGGACGCCGCAGGGAAAGCTTTTGGCTAAATCCAGCTCACCCAGGCGCTCAATCTCCCGGAAGCGATCCCCCGCCAGCTCCCGGCCCACGTTTTCGCAATCCTCTATGCTGAGGGGGGTATCGGTAAGGTTTATCAGCCGACCGTCCACCCTGCCCCGAACTGGCAGCCCGGCTACAATGTGCACATCGGAAACCCGCTGCTGCAAGGCGCTTGCAATCCAATCATCCAATACGGACATAGCAATTCTCCTTAACCTGCGGTAGAATTAATGGCCTTTGCAGCCTCGGCAGCGGAAATTTCGCCCCGAAGCACCAGGCGGCGGCAATTCTCCTTCATGGTGACGAAATCCTCCTGCAATGCAGCCTCCTGCACCTTTTCGGAATCCGCGCCGGAGGCAACCAGGCGGCGGAGGCGGGAATTGAGGGTCAGGATTTCAAACACGGCCCGGCGGCCCCGGGTGCCGGAATGGAAGCACTCCTGGCAGCCTGTGCCCTTATAGAACTGCACCTTGGAATCGGCGGGCATACCCAGCATTTCCAGCTCTTCTGCGCTGGGGGTATAGGCCACCTTGCAATGGGGGCAGATCTTGCGCACCAGGCGCTGGGAGATAACGCCCCGAAGGGCGCTGGAAATCAGATAGGGCTCCACGCCGATATCCTCCAAGCGGTCGATGGTGGACACGGCATCGTTGGTATGCAGGGTGGAAATCACCAAGTGACCGGTGATAGCAGCCCGGACGGCAATGACGGCGGTTTCGCCGTCCCGGATTTCGCCCACGGAGATGATATCCGGATCCTGGCGCAGGATGGCCCGAAGGCCGGTGGCAAAGGTCATGCCGGTTTTTTCGTTGATCTGGCACTGGTTTGCACCGGGGATATTGTATTCCACCGGGTCTTCCAGGGTCATGATATTGGTTTCCTCGGAGCACAGCTCCTGAATCATGGCGCACATAGTGGTGGACTTACCGGAACCGGTGGGGCCCACCACCAGAATCACGCCGGAGGAATTCTTAAGAAGGGCCTCATACTTCCGCAAATCCTCCCCTTCCAGACCGATGGTCTGGGTTGTAACCCGGCCTGCGGACTTATCCAGCAGTCGCAGAACCACCTTTTCGCCGTGGATGGTGGGCATGGAGTTGATACGCAGATCAATATCCTTGCCCTTGGAAGTGACCATGGCACGACCGTCCTGGGGGATTTTCCGTTCGGAAATATTCATGCCGCCCATAATTTTCAGGCGGGAAATCACCGTGGCCTGCAAATTGGCGGGCACGGTAAACACCTTGCGCAGTGCGCCATCGATACGCATACGCACCACCATTTCCCCCTCCTGGGGCTCCAGGTGGATATCGCTGGCCCGCTCTTCCACGGCGCGCTCGATGACGGAATTTACAAAGCGGATGGTAGGCGCCTCGTTGGCGGAATTATCCACATTCTGGGCCATCTGGGTGGGGATGATATCCGTCTGGACATCCCCGGCCTCCCGCTTCATTTCCTCGATGGCCTTGGCAGCGCCCTCGTTGCCGTAGAGGGTATTGACTGCCATTTCCGTTGCCCGGCGGGTAGCGATCATAGGAACCACCTGCTTATGGGAAGCGGCCTTGATTTCCTCCTGGGCGACAAAATTCAGGGGGTCGGACATTGCCACGTACAGCTCGTCTTTAACCAGCTTAACGGGGACGACATTATATTTCTTTGCAATGGCCCTGGGCACAAACCGGGCAAGCTCCAATGGGATGGAAACCGCCGTCAAGTCGACGAAATCCACGCCCAACTGCATTTGCAGCGCTTCAATCAGATGCTGCTCGGTGATCATCCCGTTCTCGATCAGCACGTCACCCAGACGCTCTCTGGTCTGTTTTTGTATCGAAAGCGCTTCCTGCAGCTGCTCAGGCCGAATCACGCCCGCAGCAATCAGCAGGTCGCCCAAACGCATATATGCCATGGTGTAACCCCCTCATAATTCTGGTTTCGGCGGAAAAGTGCATCTACAGTCCATAAAATGGTATTATATCTCCCGCAGGACAGGGAAGCACACTATTTCTTCTATTTTAGCACAGAGTCCTCAGATTTTCAACCGTTTTTTACCATTTCTTCGTTCATTCCGACGAAAGCGATGCAGAACGTTTTCGTTCCCCGGGGCGGCAATTCGTCCCGGGCGGAGGAGGGAGAAGATTGCCACACCAGTGTGCGCGCTGGTTCGCAATGACCCTTTTCTTGTCATTCCGAGGCAGTGACCGATGTCACTACTCCGCGCTAAGAGCCGCCTGCGGCGGTTGCGCTCTGTACACGCCTGCGGGCGTAGTGCCGTGGGAATCTTCGCCTTCGATGAACTGCTGCGGTCTACTGCGCCCGAGATTGCCACACCAGCGTGCGCGCTGGTTCGCAATGACGAAGGAGGTAGTCTGCGCTGGTTCGCAATGACGAAAAAGGGCACAAAAAATCCGCCCCGGAAGAAGCAACTCTTCCGGGGCGGCTATCGCACTAGTCAAGAGGGATGATTAATAGAACTTTCTCTTGTTCTTACGGGCAGCTTCAGACTTCTGCTTGCGCTTCAGGCTGGGGCTGACGTAATGCTCGCGCTTCTTAACTTCGGCGATAACGCCCTCCTTGGCACAGCTGCGCTTAAACCGGCGCAGAGCGCTCTCCAGAGACTCGTTTTCCTTTACGCGAATTTCAGACATTGTTTTCCCTCCCTCCGATGCATCCGGCTCAATCCAGGATGCGTTCAGGGCCATACGGCTAGATTATTATACGGTGTAGGCTCCTGAATGTCAAGAAATAATTCTTTATTTTTCAAAAAATTTCAAAATTACTTCACAATCAGGTTGACGATCTTGTTCTTAACCACAATGGTCTTGACAATTTTGCCGCCAATCTTTTCCAGGAACTTGGAAATCTTTTCGTCAGCCAGGACATTCTTCACCACAGTATCGTTGTCCAGATCTGCATCCATCAGCACCGTGCCCCGCATCTTGCCGTTGACCTGGACGGCAAAGTTCACCTCGTGATCCTTGCACTTGCTCTCATCATAGCCAGGCCAGCTTTCGTAGGCAATGGTCTCGTTATGGCCCATGAGCTGCCACAGCTCTTCGCCCACATGGGGGATGATGCAGGAGATCATCTTAATGAAGCCCTCGGCATATTCTCTGGGGCAAGAACCGTTTTTATACACCTCGTTGACGAACACCATCATCTGAGCAATGGCGGTATTGAAGCCCAGGGCCTCAAAATCAGAGGTAACCTTCTTGACGGTCTGGTGGTAAATCTTGGTCAGCTTGCCATCATCGGTATCGGTGATGTTTGCGCTTTCGGAGAAGAAGTTCCACACACGGTTGATAAACTTCTTTGCACCGGCAACGCCCTGGGTACTCCAGGGCTTGGAAACCTCCAGGGGGCCCATAAACATCTCATACAGCCGCAGGGTATCCGCGCCGTACTCCCGCACCACATCGCTGGGATTCACCACGAATTCCGGGAAACGTTTGCCCATCTTAATGCCATTCTCGCCCAGGATCATGCCCTGGTGCACCAGCTTCTTGAAGGGCTCTTTCACAGGGGACAGGCCCTGATCGTACAGGAAGCGGTTCCAAATGCGGGAATACATCAGGTGGCCTACGGCGTGCTCCGGGCCGCCTACGTACAGGTCAACCGGCATCCAGTGCTTCAGCAGCTCCTGGTTGCAGAACTCCTTGTCGTTCTGGGGGTCAATATAGCGCATATAGTACCAGGAAGAACCGGCAGAACCGGGCATGGTAGAAGTCTCCCGGGTTCCCTTGATGCCATTGTGATCATACTGCTTCCACTCGGTGGCGTTTTCCAGAGGCGCCTGACCGTTGCGGCCCTTATAGTCCTCCAGCTCCGGCAGAATGACGGGCAGCTCTTCGTCCGGCACAAAGTAGATTTTGCCGTCCTGGGTATACACGCAGGGAACGGGCTCGCCCCAATATCTCTGGCGGGCAAAAATCCACTCCCGGAAATGGTAGTTAATCTTTCTTCTGGCAACGCCCATATTTTCCAGTTTCTGGGTAATGGCCTCCTTGGCCTCCTCCACGGTCAGGCCGGTGAACTCTTCGGAATTCATCAGGCGGCAGCCCTTGCCCAGGTAATCCTGCTTTTCAAAGGCACACTGGGAAACATCCCGGCCCTCAATAACCTGAATCATGGGAATATTGTGGGCGACGGCATACTCAAAGTCACGCTGGTCGTGGCTGGGCACAGCCATAACCGCACCGGTTCCGTAGTTTGCCAAAACAAAGTCGCCGATGAACACAGGCACCTGCTTGCCGTTTACCGGGTTGATGGCATACACACCCTGCAGGCGGCAGCCGGTCTTGCCCTTGTTGAGCTCGGTGCGGTCCATATCGCTCTTCTTGACGGTTTCATCAATGTAGGCCTGAACCTCTTCCTTGTTTTCGATCCGGTCCATCAGATCCTGAACGATCTTGCCGTCGGGAGCCAGCACCATAAAGGTAATGCCGTAAATGGTTTCGATACAGGTGGTGTAGATGGAGAAATCTCCGCCGCCCACCAGTTTGAAGTCCACCTCCACACCGGTGGACTTGCCGATCCAGTTGCGCTGGATTTCCTTGGTGGATTCGGGCCAATCGATCTCGTTCAGGCCCTCCAGCAGCTTTTCGGCAAAGGCAGGCTGGTCAATGACCCACTGCATCATGTTCTTCTTCACCACAGGGAAACCGCCACGCTCGGACTTGCCGTCGATTACCTCATCGTTAGAAAGCACCGTGCCCAGCTCTTCGCACCAGTTTACGGGCATTTCAATCCGCTTGGCGTAGCCCGCCTCGTAGAGCTTCTTGAAAATCCACTGAGTCCACTTATAGAAGCTGGGGTCGGAGGTGGCAATCATCTTCGACCAATCATAGTCAAAGCCCAGCTCCCGCAGCTGCTTGGAGAAGGTTTCGATATTCTGCTTGGTAAAGCCCTCCGGATGGTTGCCGGTATTGATGGCATACTGCTCTGCCGGCAGGCCGAAGGAATCGTATCCCATGGGGTGCAGCACATTGTAGCCCTGCATCCGCTTCATGCGGGACATGATATCCGTTGCGGTATAGCCCTCGGGATGGCCCGCGTGAAGGCCCACACCGGAAGGATACGGGAACATATCCAGCACATAATACTTGGGCTTGGAGAAATCCCACACATCGGTATGGAAGGTATCGTGTTCGGCCCAGTATTTATGCCACTTTTCTTCGATTTTTGCGAACTCGTAGTTCATGACAGGTAACACCTCTTCTATTTTTGAAGCTTTTGCCCCACAGGAAAAAGCAATCAGTTTTCAGGAATAACAATCTCCTTCAAATCCACCCGCTCGGCGTCGGCCCACAGCCGCTCCAGGGCGTATAACTCCCGGGCCTCCTGGGTGAACACATGGACAACAATGCTGCCGAAATCCAGCAGCTCCCAGGAATTACCCCGGTGGCCCTCCCGGCCCAGCATGGGTTCTCCCAGCTGCTCCATGGTGTACTCCGCATAGTCGCAGAGGGTTTTAACATGGGTGTTGGAAGTGCCGGTGCAAATGAGGAAGTAGTCAGCCAGGGAGCTGACCTTGTCGATTTTCAGGAGTTCAATATCCATGCCCTTTTTGGCATCCAGGGCTTTGGTAACTTCGTAAGCGATTTCTTTGGGAGTAAGCATTCTATTATCCTTTCCGTTTTGGGTTTATAACAGCTCATTTTTCATACAGGTTTACCGGCAATTCAGATATTCCAGTGCCTGACGGGATGCGGGGGAAACCTCGCCCCCCTGCCGGGCCAAGTGCTCCAGGGTCATTTCCAGCCCCAGCTTCAGCGCCCCCCGAAGATCGGAGAAGGCCAGCTCCCGGAGCCTGTCCACACCGGGAAAATCCCGGTTGGGTTCCATATAGTCCGCCACATAAATGATGGTTTCCAACAGATTCATGTTCGCCTTGCCGGTGGTGTGGAATTCTATGGCGGAAACCACCGCCTTATTTTCCCCAAATATCTTTTCCGCAACCATGCTTCCCGTTAGGGCATGGAGGGTTTTGGGGTATTTTCTGGAAAAATCATCCAACATTTTACCATAGGCACTGCACAATGTCAATTGCAGCGGGCCGTCCAAAGCCTTGGTAATATCGTGGAGAATGCCCGCCCGGGCGGCATCCACCGGGTCTGCGCCCCACCTTTTTGCCAGCTCCACCGCCGTATCCCGGCAGCCCAGAACGTGGGCAACCCGGTTGGCCTTGAGAAGGCTCACCACCACCGGCTCCAGTCGCTCCATGGGAAGATTTTCCAGATTTGCTCCCACATAGTATAGCTTTTCCCGGCGGATATAGGCCATCAGTCCCTCCGGCAGAAACGCCTCCCCGCCGCCAAAGGCCAGCAGCCGCCGCACCTGGGAAGAGCTGATTGCCTGCACCGGGTTTTTCAGCAGTACCCCTTTGCCCCCCAGGGCTTCAATCCGGGACAGGGCGGCAGTCAGTTCTTCCTCTTCGCCCTTTTTCCCCCGGCTCATGCCCACCAGGGTCACTTCCCTGCTGATTTTGTCTGCATTCTTCCACTGATAAAAAATCCGGAACATATCCGTCCCCAGCAGCAGATAGAGCTCCGCCCCCGGGTTTTCCTGCCGGATGCGCTGCACCGTATCCCAGGTGAAGCTCTCCCCGTCCCGCTCCAGCTCCATGGAAGATATCTCCGCCATGGGATCTCCGGCGAAAGCAAGGCGCAGCATCGCCAGGCGCTGCTCCCCGGTGGCAGTCATAGCCGGCACCGGCTTATGGGGGGTCTGTCCGGAGGGAATCAGCATCAGCCTGTTGAGTCCCAAAACCTGGGATGCATACCGCGCAGCAGCCAGATGGCCCACATGGGGCGGATTGAAAGAGCCTCCGAAAATTCCGATTTTATCCATTTTCTCTCTCCCTTTCTGGGGCATTGTAAGGAAAGCCGTGGATGAATGCCCTTATTTTACCGTTCTTTATTTCTCAGCTGCTTTTCCCGGTCACGCTCGATGGCCCGTTCCACAGCCTTCTCCTTAAAGAATGCGTTTCTCTGCTCCCGCTGGAGCTTGGCTGCATGGCGTCTGGCCCGAATGCCCTTGCGGACGGGGTCGGACTTGCTGACGGGGGTTTCCTTCCGCTTGGCGCGGCCCGTCATATTCCGCTCGGCCTGCTTCTTTTCGCTGAACCGATAAATGACAAATTTAGCGCCCACACAGGCAATGCCCTCGGCTCCCGTCGCCTCGCAAAGGGCGTCGCTTACCTCTCTGGGGGACATCATTGCCCCTTCCAGTACCTTTCCCTTTACCAGCTCCCGGGCGGTCAGCTGGGTTTCCGCCTCGGCAATGACGCTCTCCGTCACGCCGCCCTTACCCACCATCAGGGTGGTATCCAAATCGTTACTCTGGGCTCTCAAATCCGCCCGCTGTTTACTGCTCAGCATAGCCGGCCTCCTTTAGTTTTTCATAGAGTATTTTCAGTGCCTTTGCCCGGTGGGACACCTGGTTCTTTTCCTCCGGCGTTACCTGGGCAAGAGTCTTGCCAAAGGGTGGGTAGTAGAAAATGGGGTCATAGCCAAAGCCCCCTTCTCCGGCGGTTTCCCGGAGAACTTCCCCGTGTACCTCGCCCCGGGCCTGGATCACCTTTCCCTCCGGGGTGACCAGAGTAATAACGCAGACAAACTGGGCCTGACGGGCGCCGTCGGGGACGGCCTCCATATTCTTCAGCAGCAGCTGCACCCGTCCTGCATCGTCCAGGCTTTCATCAAAGCCATAGCGGGCGGAATAGATCCCCGGCTCCCCGTTCAAAGCGTCCACCGCAATGCCGGAATCATCCGCCAGGGCGGGCAGCCCCGTTGCCTGCATAACGGCATTGGCCTTTAAAAAGGAATTCTCTTCAAAGGTGGTGCCGGTCTCTTCCACGTCAATATCCACCCCAAGCTCGGATTCCAACACCAGTTCCATATCAAATTTCTTGGTAATCTGGCTGATTTCCACCAGCTTATGGGGATTTTTACTTGCTAAAACTACCTTCATCTTTTTCCCTCAAATCAGTGCATCCACAAAATCCCGGGCGACAAAGGGCATTAAGTCCTCCGCCTGCTCGCCTACGCCGATGAACTTCACCGGCAGGCCCAGGCTATCCGCCACCGCAATGACAATGCCGCCCTTGGCAGTGCCGTCCAGCTTGGTAATGGCAAGGGCCGTCACCCCGGCGATTTCCTTAAACTGCTTTGCCTGAATCAGACCGTTCTGCCCCGTAGTGCCGTCCAGCACCAGCAGCACCTCTCTGGCGCAGCCGGGGAGCTCCCGCTCCACGATGCGGCTGATTTTATTCAGCTCGTTCATCAGGTTCTGCTTATTGTGGAGCCGTCCGGCGGTATCGATGAGAATCACATCTGCGTCCCTTGTTTTGGCGGCCTGAATGCCGTCGTAAACAACAGAGGCCGGGTCTGCACCCTCGTGCTGCCGGACAATGTCCGCGCCGCTTCTCTGGGCCCAGATTTCCAGCTGATCCGCTGCGGCGGCACGGAAGGTATCCCCCGCCACCAGCATTACCTTTTTCCCTGCATCCACCTGCTGCTTGGCAATCTTGCCAATGGTGGTGGTTTTGCCCACACCGTTAACGCCGATTACCAGCACCACGCTGGGATGGGTGGAAAGATCCAATTCCGGAGAACCTACGCTGACCATATCCGCCAGGATGTCCTTCAGGGCCTCTTTGGCCTGGTCTGCCTGGGTGATGTGCTGCTCCCGGATGGCCTTGCGCAGGCGATCCGTTGCCTTGGTAGCGGTTTCCACCCCCAGATCCGCAAGGATCAGGCTTTCTTCCAGGCTATCGTAAAAATCATCGTCAATTTCCGTTTCTCCGGAAAAAATATCGTTCAGCGTTCCGCTGAGGGCATCCCGCGTTTTGGTCAGGCCCTGCTTGATCTTATCAAAAAATCCCATATTTCTGCTCCTTAACCGTAGATTTTTTTCTGTAGGAATGGCGTTATTCTCCAATGCCCAGGTACTCTTCCATCTGGTTCAGATCCAGCCGCAGCAGCTTGGAAACGCCCTGCTCCTGCATGGTAACGCCATAGAGCACATCGGCGTTTTCCATGGTGCCGCGCCGGTGGGTAATGACAATAAACTGGGTCTTTTTCAGGTTGTGCAGATACCCTGCAAACCGGTCTACATTCCGGTCGTCCAGAGCGGCGTCAATCTCGTCCAGCAGGCAGAAGGGCGTGGGCCGCACCTTCAAAATTGCAAAATACAGAGCCGTTGCCACAAATGCCTTTTCGCCGCCGGAGAGCAGAGTGATGGTTTTCACCTGCTTTCCGGGGGGCTGCACCCGGATTTCAATGCCGCAGGTCAAGGGATTTTCCGGGTCTTCCAGAATCAGCTGACCCTTGCCGCCGCCGAACATCTCTTCAAACACCTGACCGAAATAGTGGTCAATCCGGGCAAACTGCTCCACAAAAATGGTGGTCATTTCCTTGGTAATATCCCGGATGATGCTTTCCAGCTCCCGCTTGGAGGTGAGCACATCGTCCCGCTGCTCCGCGAGGTAGCTGTAGCGCTCGTTGACCCGCTCGTATTCCTCAATTGCCCCCAGGTTGGGCGTGCCCAGAGCGGCAATCTTCCGCTTGAGCTCCCCGATCCGCCGAGAACCGGCGGTAACGTTCTCAATCTCTCCCCGGTGGGGCGCCGCCGTGCCGGGGGTCAGGCCGTAGGAATCCCACAGCTTATCGATAATCTGCTTTTCCTCCATGGAGGTAGTGACCTTTTTCTGCTCCAGCAGCGCACAGGCCCGCTCCATATTCAGAATGTCCTTGTTTTTCTCCTGGGCATCCCGCTCGGCTTTGGTTTTGGCGGCTTCCGTATCCGCCCGGTCCTTGAGCATTTCCTGGAAGGAAGCGTTCATGGTTTCCGCCTCAGCGTCATTTTCCTTCTGGCGCTGCTCCAAAGCGGCAATTTCCCCGGATAGCCGGTCATTTTCCTGACGGATAGCCTCCATCAGTGCCTGCTTTTTCTCCCGGTCCCCCTCCATGGCGGTGCGCAGGGATTTGAGATCTTCCATGTGGGACTGGGCCGTGGCGCTTTCGGCAGTAAGGGCAGCCTCCTTCGTGCGCAAATCCGTAATGTGGCCCGTGATGGCATCCGTCGCCTGGGCCGCCTCGGACTGGCTGCCCTCCAACCCGGCAAGGGCCTGGCGGGTGGCAGTCAGATCCTTTTCATACACCTGAATTTTCGCCTTCTGGGCTGCCAAACGCTCGGCATCGGCCCGATCTCTGGCATTCAGGGCATCCTTTTCCCGGCGGGCAGAGCTCTCTGCCTCGGTAATGGCGTTGTAGAGCACCTCGTACTGCTTTTCCTGACCCTGGAGCCGGAGCACCTGATCCTCTGCCTCCCGGAGCTGATCCCGGGCAGTGGACATCTGAAACTCCACCTGGTCAAAGAGCCGCTGACACTCCTGCAGCTGGGCTTCCTCCGCCATTTTCTGCTCCTGCAATTGCTTTTCCTGCTTGGTCAGCCTTTCCAGCTCATTGGCCCGGGAGAGAATGCCCGCATCCTTATTTACAGAACCGCCGGTCATGGAGCCGCCGGTGTTCATCACCTGTCCGTCCAGGGTTACGATGCGGAAGCGATTTTTAAACTGCTTTGCCATGGCAATGGCTGCATCCAGATCCTCGGCAATCACCGTCCGGCCCAGAAGATTCAGGATGATATTTTTATACTTGGGATCGCTCTTTACCAGATCAGAGGCCACCCCTACAAAGCCCCGGCAGTTTTCAACGCCGGGCTCTTGCAGGCTTTTGCCCCAGATATTGGACAGAGGCAGGAAGGTGGCGCGTCCGCCGCCGGTACGCTTGAGGTAGCTGATGGCGGCCTTGCCATCGGCCTCTGTATCCACAACGATCTGCTGCATTGCCGCACCCAGAGCAATTTCAATGGCAACGGCATACTCATTATCCGTGCGAATCAGCCGGGAAACCGGGCCGTGGATATTCCGCAGTGCGCCCCGCTGGGCCTCCTGCATAACCATCCGCACGGATTTTGTATAGCTTTCATAATCCCGCTCCATAGCGCGGAACACCCGCACCTTGGCAGAAATTCCGTCCAGCTGGGCAGAAAGCTCCCGCAGTTTCTCTGCGGAGGCATCTCTGGCCTTTCGGCGGTTTTCCTGGCGCAGAGAAAAGCCGGAAATCACATTGTTGGAAGCCGTAACCTGCTCCTGGGCGTTTTTCAGCTCCCGGCGGCAGTCCTCCAGGTTCTTCTTTGCCTGCTCCAGGCGGTCGGTTCCGGCAGAAAGGTCTCCGTCCAGCTCCGCCAGGCGGGCCATGGCGGTTTTGCGGTTTTCCTCCACCGCCCGAACCTCCGCCTCGCACCCGGCAATATCCGCCGTGAGGGTAGATTCTTTGGTACGCAGCTCCAAAAACTGCTTGCTCAGGCCCTGGGCAGAAGCGGTCATTTCACTGAGCTTCTGCTGGGAAGCACCGATGGCCTGGCGAATATCCGAAAGATTCCGTTCAATCTCGGAAAGCCGCTGGGCTCCCTGGGCAATCTGGCTATCAATGCCGCCGGAGCGATCCTCCTGGCCCTTGATTTCCTCTTCGATGCGGGCAATATTCCGGTCGTTGTTTTCCATATTGCCCCGGAGCACTGCCATCTGGCCTTCCAACTGCTGGTGGGTGCTCTGGAACATGGTGGTTTTTACCCGGACGGATTCCAGTGCGCCGTCCTTTTCCCGCAGTGCTTCCCCCATTTCCTCGGCCTGACGGTAGAGGCCGTCCAGCTCATCATGGGCCTGCTGCAGGACAAACGACGCAGAGGCATAGTCCTCCTCCGCTTTCTTTGCCGCAGCGGAAAGCTTATCCAGGGTATCCAGCCAAACGGCAACCTCCACGCCCTGGAGCTCTTCCTTCATCTCCAGGTATTTCTTTGCTTTTTCCGACTGGGCCTTTAACGGTTCCAGCTGCAGTTCCAGTTCGGAAACCTTGTCCCCGATCCGCAAAAGATTGTCCTCTGTCCGCTCCAGCTGGCGCTCGGTTTCTTCCTTGCGGTGGCGGTATTTGGAAATGCCCGCCGCCTCCTCAAAGATTTCCCGGCGGTCGCCGCTTTTCAGGGAAAGGATCTCGTCAATACGGCCCTGACCGATGTTGGAGTAGCCCTCCCGGCCCAAGCCTGTGTCCATCAGAAGTTCATTGATATCCTTGAGTCTGGCGGACTGGCGGTTGATATAGTATTCTCCGTCGCCGGAGCGATAGTAGCGGCGGGTAACCACCACCTCGTCGGCATCGTAAGCCAGTGCCCTGTCGGAGTTGTCCAAAGTCAGGGTCGCCTCTGCAAAGCCCAGCTGGGGACGCTTGGCGGTGCCGCCAAAGATCACATCCTCCATTTTCGCGCCACGGAGGGTCTTGGAGCTCTGCTCGCCCATAACCCAGAGGATGGCATCGGAAATATTGGATTTTCCGGAGCCGTTGGGGCCCACAATGGCAGTAATATCATCGCCAAAGCGGATCACCGTCTTATCCGGGAAGGACTTAAAGCCCTGCAATTCCAGTGATTTTAAGTACACAGCATAACCTCGTTGATCAATTACTATAAAGAATCATGTTATTATACCCTGTTTTCTTTTTGAATGCAATGTTTTTTTGGAATTCCACCCGCTTTTTCGGAAACTTTGGAATTCTATCCCTCCCACGCCGGGAGAAGCCCCCGGAGGCTTTGTAGGAATTGCCAGTTTTTCCTGTATTTTTATAAATTTAATCCCAGTCGAACTCATGATTATTACCAAAAAATACCGTCCTTCGTTGACAGCTTCTTCCTTTTAAGATAGAATATCCCCTGGTGCGGCTCAGGCGAAACCCGCCACCGCCCGGCAGCGGACGCGCCCCGCTTTTTGGCGCTTTTCAGGATAGAGAGGACGAAGTACTGTGGATATGAATGAAAAATTGCAGCAAGTCTGCAAGGCCTTTCGGATTGAAGACCAATTCGTGGGCTTTGAGACGATTCAAATGGGCAATGTGAATAAAACCTATCGGGTGGATTTCCGGCGCAATGACGGAAGCCCCAAATCCTACTTGGTTCAGAACGTCAACACCTTTGCCTTCCGGGATCCCGTGGGGCTGATGGACAACATCGACAAGGTGACCGAGCATATCCGCGCCAAAAACGGGAACCGGACATGCCTGCATTTCCATCACACCGCTGACCGGAAAACCTATCTGGCAGAAGGGGATAATTTCTGGCGGATGACCAACTACATCCCTTCCGTAACCTTCAATTCTGTACAGGATCCCAAGGTTCTGCGCAATGCCGGCATCGCCTTTGGAGAATTCCAGAATGAGCTTGCGGATTTTGAAATCGGCAGTCTGAAGGAAACCATCCCCGATTTTCACAACACCCGCTGCCGGTTTGCCGACTTAAAGCAGGCCGTCCGGGAGGATAAGGTTGGAAGATGCCAGGACGCCCAAGAGGAAATTCGTTTCCTTCTGGAAAACGAAGACCTGGCCTGCACCCTGACGGATTTGCTTCAGCAGGGGAAACTCCCCCTGCGGGTCACCCACAACGACACCAAAATCAATAACGTGCTCTTCGACCCCCAGACCCAGGACGCCCTGGTGGTTGTGGATTTGGATACCGTGATGCCCGGCCTTATGGGCCACGACTTTGGAGACGCCATCCGGTTTGCCGCCAACTACTGCGAAGAGGACTGCAAAGATCCCCAAAAAGCCGGTGTGGATATGGATGTTTTCCGGGCCTTTACCGAGGGCTTCCTGTCCAAAACCGCGCCCTCCATTACAAAAGCCGAGGCCGATACGCTGGCTGTCAGCTGCATCTGCCTGACTTTGGAGCTTTCTGCCCGATTCCTGATGGACTATCTGCAAGGTGACCCCTATTTTAACATCTCCTACGAAAATCACAACCTGGTGCGCACCCGCTGCCAGCTGGCTCTGGCACGGGATATGCTGAAAAAGCGGGAGGAAATGGAAAGCGTTGTCCGGCAGTGTCTGGAAGCGTGCAAATAACGAGCGTTCCCCTTCCCCATGACAATTTTGAAAAGGCTGCTGAAAAGCGCGTCTTTGGCTCTGCCGGACCGTTTTTAGCAGCCTTTTTTCCTTCTTAAGGCGTATTTTCCCCTTCCATTTTCCGGTAAAACTTTTCCTTGCTGTACAGGCTATTCTGTGGTATACTATAGTGTGTATTTTTGTCAAAAACCAGCAGAAAGAGGGAATTGATTTGTATCGAAAATTTGGGAAACGGGCGCTGGATATTGTACTTTCCGCCTGCGGAATTATTGTGCTCTCCCCTTTGTTTCTTCTTCTGGCGCTGGCAATCATAATTGATGATCCGGGGCCTGTCTTTTTCCGCCAGAAGCGGGTAGGCCTGCATAAGGTTCACTTTAACATTCTGAAATTCCGCACCATGAAGATGTGCACCCCCCACGATGTGCCAACGCACCTGCTTTCCAATCCGGAGCAGTATATCACCCGTGTGGGCCGCGTCCTGCGGAAAACATCTCTGGATGAAGTACCCCAGATTTTGCAGATTTTCACCGGAAAAATGTCTGTCATCGGCCCGCGGCCCGCTCTGTGGAACCAATATGATCTGATTGAATTGCGGGATCAGGTAGGGGCCAACGACGTGCGCCCCGGCCTTACCGGTTGGGCACAGATCAACGGTCGGGATGAGATTCCCGTAGCGCAAAAGGCCGCACTGGATGGCGAATATGTGCAAAGGCTCAGCTTCCTTTTTGACTGCAAGTGCTTCTTTGCCACCATTGCCGCCGTCCTCACCCACAAAGGGGTCGTAGAGGGCGGAACCGGCGCTATGAACAAGGAGCAGGAATGAAAAGAGTTCTGATTACCGGGCAGCACAGCTTTCTGGGCGCTTCCCTGAAAGCCTATCTGGAGCAATTCCCGGAACGCTATCAGGTTGACTGCATCAGTCTGCGGGACAATAATTGGCAGGCGTTTTCCTTTCAGGGATATGACAGTGTCTATCACACCGCAGCCATTGTCCACCAGACAAGCAGCAAGGATGACCCAGCCGCCCTGGAGCAGTACCGCCATGTCAACTGCGATTTAGCCTTCGGGACCGCGCAAAAGGCCAAGGCCGAGGGCGTGACCCAGTTCCTATTTCTATCCACCATGGCGGTTTACGGAGTAGACGCTGCCTACGGAAAAACCGTGACCATCACCGCCCAAACCCCCACCCTGCCCAAGGATAACTATGGCATCAGCAAGCTGGAGGCAGAAAAAGCGCTGCTTTCCCTTTCTGACAGCCATTTCCATGTTGCCGTTCTCCGCCCCCCGATGATCTATGGCGAGGGCTGCAAGGGCAACTACCGTACTTTGGTCAGCCTTGCGGAAAAGCTGCCCTTCTTTCCCAGAGTAAACAATCAGCGCTCCATGCTGTATGTCGGAAACCTGAACCGGCTGGTTCAGCTTCTCATCGACCACGAAGAGGGCGGCGTCTTCTGCCCCCAGGATAATGATTATGTAAACACGAGTGCCATGGTGCAGGCCATTGCCCAGGCAAGAGGAAAGCACATTGTGCTGCTTCCGGGTTTTGGCTGGGCAATGCACCTTATGCGGCATGTGACGGGAAAGGTAGACAAGGCCTTTGGCTCCCTGTGCTACGACAAGGCCCTCAGCGCCTACAAAGAAGACTATTGCATTGTCTCTTTCCCGGAGAGCGTAAAATAAAACCGAAAGGAGAATGTGCTTTGCAGGAGAAAAAAGACATTGTTTTTCTGTGCCAGTTTTTCCACCCGGAATATATCTCCTCCGCACAGCTTCCCTTTGACACCGCCAAAGCCTTAGCCAAGGCAGGCTACCGGGTAGAAGTTGTTTGCGGCTACCCAAAGGAATACTATCAAGGCCCCCCCGTCCCCATGGAGGAAACCCTGGAGGGCGTGACCATCCATCGCCTGCGCTATTTGCAGCCGGACAGGAGCAAAAAGCTGGGCCGACTCGTCAATTATTTTTCCTTCACCCTGGCAGCCTTTGCCCACCTTGGTCGGCTGCGGAATTACCGCACGGTAGTGGTCTATTCCAATCCCCCGATTCTGCCCTGGGTAGCTGCCCAGGCAAAAAAGCGCTACGGCTGCAAGTTGGTATTCGTCTCCTATGACCTATACCCGGAGCTTGCTCTGCGGACAAACGCACTGCGCCCCGGAAGTCTCATTTTCCGGGCCATGTCCCATATCAATGAGGTCGTCTACCCCTTGGCTGACCGGGTGGTGGCCCTGTCCGGAGAAATGCAGAGCTTTATCCGGAAAAACCGGGCCGTAATGCCGGAAAACGTCTGGGTGATTCCCAACTGGTATTCCGACCACGGGCAGCCCAACCGGGATCTCACGGATAACCGCTTTGCCAAAGAGCTGGGAGACAAATTTGTCGTCTCCTACTTTGGCAACATGGGCACCATCCAGGATATGCAGACCATTCTGGATACCCTGCGGGAAATGCGGGACGAAAAAGACGTCTTTTTCCTTTTCGCCGGTCACGGCAATAAGGAGGCGGCGCTCCGGGAAACCATTGCCAAAGAACACCTGCAAAACGCCAGAGTGCTGGACTATCTCCACGGGAAGGACTACCAGGATGCCCTGCAAATCAGCAGTGCCGCCCTCATCTCCCTGGAAGCGGGAACCACCGGGCTGTGCGTTCCCAGTAAAACCTATAGCTACATGATGCAGGGCATTCCCCTGATTGCCATTATGGACGAATGCGACATCGTAAAGGATATCCGTCTTGGGGCAGGGCTGAGTCTTCACAACGGAGAATCGGCCCGTCTGGCCCAGATGATCCGGGCCCTGCGGGATGATCCCGAAGCTCTGAAGGCCATGCGGGAAACCTGCAGAAAACTGTACCTGGAAAAGTACACCCCGGAAATCTGCACCGAAAAATACGTAACCATGTTCCGCTCCCTGCTGGGTTCTGCCGAAAAGGAGCAGCAAGGATGAAATACCTCTTTATCAATGTGGTTGCCGGTATTGGCAGCACCGGAAAAATCATTGTGGATACCGCCCTGGAGCTGGAGCGTCAGGGCAGCACCTGCCGCATTGCCTACGGACGGGGTGCCAAGGACTGCAAAGGAATCGATACCCTTGCCATCGGCACCCCTGCCCAGTATCGCCTCCATGCCCTGCAGCACCGGGTTTTCGGAACCGGGGGCTTTGGCTCCGGACGGGCCACCAGGGCGCTGATAGCGCAGATTCGGCAGTACGATCCCGATGTTATCTGGCTGCACAATCTCCACGGCTATTATCTTCATGTAGGGATTCTTTTTTCCTATCTGCGCACCTGCGGAAAAGAAATCCGCTGGACGCTCCACGATTGCTGGGCCTTCACCGGCAACTGTCCCTATTTTTCCTTTGTAGGCTGCGACCGCTGGAAAACCGGCTGCGGCAGCTGTCCCCAAACGGGATTATATCCCAAGGCCCTGCTGGATGCCACCGCCCGGAACTACGCCAAAAAGAAGGCGCTTTTTACCGGAATCCCCAATCTTTCCATCCAGGTTCCCTCCCAATGGCTGGCAGACCTGGTAAAGCAAAGCTTTTTGGCAGAATATCCCATAACCGTTGTGCCCAACCGGGTGGATCCCAATGTTTTCCGCCCCACCCCCAGCGATAAGCGGAAACAGTGGCAGGCAGAAAACCAATTTATCCTCTTGGGCGTTGCCAACGTCTGGGAAAAGCGGAAAGGGCTGGATGACTTTGTCGCGCTGAATGCCCTTCTGCCCCCTGACTGCAAAATTGTACTCATCGGCATTCCTCATAAGCAGGCAACGGCCCTGCCCAAAAGCATTCTGGCCCTGCCCCGCACCGCAAGCGCGGCAGAGCTTGCTCAGTGCTACAGCGCCGCAGACGCATACCTCTGCCCCAGCCGGGAGGAAACCTTTGGCATGACCGTGCTGGAAGCCGCCTGCTGCGGCACCACCCCCATTGTATATCAGGGCACCGCCTGCCAGGAGGTTGCCCTGGCCCACGGCGGTATTGCCGTAGCGCCCGGCCCGGAGCACCTGCTGGAAGCCGTTTTGCAGCTGAAACAAAAAAAGGAGTTTCTATGATCACACGTTACCCCTTTCCCCGGAAGAAAGTCTATTCAGGGCTCTTTATCCTGTACCTTTTTCTGCTTCTGTACCTTGCCCGGGACAGCCAGGCCGGCCTGTATTTGCTGGGATTTTACCGCGCCCAGTTTCTATCCCTTGGGGTGAGCGCCCTGTGTGCGCTGGTGTTTTTGCTGCACAACCGGAAAAAGCTGAGGGCCATTTTCACCGATGGACGAATTCCTTTGGCGCTTCTTTTCAGCCTGACCATCCTGGTTCCCATGGTATTAAAGCGGGACTGGCAGATGATGTATTTCAGCATGGTCTACTGCATCCTTGCCTCCGTGCTGATTTCCTACTTTGCCTCCCCGGAGGAAACCGCCAGGCACTATGTTGCGCTGATGGTCTTTCTAAGTGCCTATTCTCTTTTGTGCACCTATCTGCTGCGGATTCCCGCCGACCGGGGGCTTCTGGTTCCCCCCACCTTTGAAAACAGCTTTCAGGCCGTATTCTACAATTACGTTTTCTCCTTTGTCTCCGTGACCTTTGCCCATTCCCGGAATTTTGGCGTTTTCCGGGAACCGGGGGTGTACCAGTTTTTTCTTTTCCTGGCTCTGTATCTGAATAACTACCAGGTGCATTGGGAAAAGGAGCGGACAGCTTGGCTGGTGAATCTATTGCTGACCGTAACCATGCTCTCAACCTTCTCCACCGGCGGCGTTGCGGTAACGGCAGTCTTTCTGCTGACAGTCTACTTTGACAAGGGCGTTGCCAAGACAAAAATAGGCCGGATTTTCACGGCTGCGATTTTGGCCTTGGCGCTGGTCATTGGCCTGTGGCTGGTGGCTGCCAAGCCGCCCCTGTACACCCAGCTGCAGCTGATGGTGGAAAAGGTTTTCATGTCCAACCCCTCTTTGGATGACCGGGTGGAAAGCGTCACCTTCAATCTCGGCGTACTGAAATGGACCCCCTTCCGGGGCAGAACCATTGACTATATTTTAAACACCGTCACCCATAATACCAGCTCCTCCACCATTTTGTTCGGTGTGCTGGGTGTGTTTTTTGGCTGGCTGAATCTCTTTGGCTGGGCCGCTCTGGTTTTCCGGGGAAAGGGCAGTCTGCCCGCAAAGCTCATAAGCCTTGCCGCTCTGGCTGCCACTTTTAATACCGAGAATCTGATTACCAACCCATACCTGTGGCTGTTCCCCATTCTGGCCCTGACAGAAAGTCTTCTGCCTTTGCTGGAACGCCGCACCAAATAATCGGGAGAAAAACCATGCACATTGTTTACGCCGTTACCACCTGCTCCGAAAATACCTATCGGGCACTCTTTTCCCACAGTGCACAAAAGCCCGCCTTTCAGTCCCAGAAATACCATCGGCTTCTGATTGAGGGGCTTGCCCAGGGAGCAAAGGTGGATGTGGTTGCCACGCTGCCGGTAAACCGGCAGAACTGCACCAAAGGCTACCTGCACCCAAAGGAGGAAGCAGAGGGCGGAGCGCAATACCACTATGTTCCTGCCAGCTGCCATGGGCCTGTAAAGTTGATTTTGGGGGCTTTCGGTACATTCAGGCGGGTTTTTCGGCTTTGTAAGGAGAAAGACAGTGTGGTTTTTGTGGACTGTCTGAACTGCACCACCGCCTTCTTTGCCCAGTTGGCCTCCCGAATGCGGGGAGTAAGGTGTGTGGGTATCATCACCGATCTACCCGATATGCTGGGCTACAACCGGGTATACCGCAATCTTACGAACCGGGTGATTGCCCGGTGCACCGACTATGTGCTTTTGACGGAAATGATGAACGCCCGCCTGAATCCCGCCGGAAAGCCCCACATTATTCTGGAAGGCCACGCGGATATCTCCATGGGCGAAAAAAAGCCCGGTCTTGGCAAAAAGCAATCCCCCAGGGTTTGCCTGTATGCCGGCAGCGTGTGCACGCTTTATGGCCTTCCCGAACTGGTGGAGGGTTTTCAAAAGGCGAATCTGCCGAATACCATTCTGGCAATTTACGGCCCCGGGGACTATGTTGAGCCCCTGCAGGCCATTGCCCGGGAAGACCCCAGAATTTTTTACGGGGGAATGCTTCTGAGCAGCCAGGTGGTGGAAAAGGAGATGCAGGCCACGCTTTTGGTAAACCCCCGGCCTACCAAGGAAGAATATGTAAAATACTCTTTCCCGTCCAAAACCATGGAATATATGGCTTCCGGCACGCCGGTGCTCACCACGCGCCTGCCGGGAATGCCCAGAGAATACTACCCTTATGTGCATTTTATTGATGCGGAAACCCCGGAGGGCATTGCCCAGGCACTGAAAACCGTGCTGAGCCAATCCGATGAGGCACTCTTTGCCCAGGGTATGAACGCAAGAGAATTTGTGCTGGAATCCCGCAACAACGTGGTTCAGGCGGGAAAAATTCTGACAATGCTGGAACAAACAAAAAGGAGCTGACACCATGCGTCTTTTGTGGCTGTGCAATCTAGTCCCCGGTGCCATCCGTCAGGCTGTGGACGGAAAGATAGGCTCCGGGCTGTGGATGGATCATGTCCTTTCCGACCTGCGCCAAGACCCCAGTCTGGAAATCTGCGTTCTGTGCCGGGCTGACCGGGAGGAAGCAGGCGCTGTGGATTCAAAGCTCCGGTATCTTCTGTTCCCCGAGCCTCAGCCCCATGTCTATTATCCCGCCCTGGAAACTTTGTTTGCCCAACAGGTTCATTCCTTTCAGCCGGATGTTATCCATATCTGGGGAACGGAGTACGGGCACACCTTATCCCTTCTTCGGGTCTGCCAGGCCCAAGGGCTGCTGGATTGCACCGCTGTGAGCATCCAGGGCTTGTGCGGCATCTATGCCCGACACTACGCCGAGGGCGTACCCTATTCGGTGCAGCGCAGCAGCACCCTGCGGGATTTTCTCCGCCGGGACAACATCCTGGAGCAGCAGAAAAAATATGCCCTCCGGGGGGAACTGGAAGCCCAGGCTCTTGGGCTTGCCCGCCACGTTCTGGGCCGCACCCATTGGGATCTGGCCTGCACGGAGCTTCTGGCCCCCCAGGCAGAATACCACCTCTGCCGGGAAACCCTGCGGGAGCCCTTTTATGAGGGCGCGTGGCAATATGCCGCCTGCCAAAAGCACCGGATTTTCGCCCCCAGTATGGAGGTGCCCCTAAAGGGCTTTCACTATCTGTTGGAGGCCTTCTGCCAGGTTCTGAAAAAATATCCGGATGCCACCCTGGCTGTTCCCGGCAGCAGCTTTTTGGGACTGACCGGGAAACAGGCAATGCGTCAGCAGACCTACCACGCTTACCTGGCAAAGTACGTTTTCTCCCACGGTTTGGAGGGAAAAATCACCTTCCTGGGCCGGTTAAGCCCGGAGGGAATGAAGCAGGCATATCTATCCAGCAATGTATTCTGTCTGCCCTCCACCATCGAAAATTCTCCCAATTCCCTGGGGGAAGCCATGCTTCTGGGCGTTCCCTGTGTGGCTGCCGATGTAGGCGGGGTCAGCAGTATGCTGGAAAACGAAAAAGAAGGACTTATTTACCAGTCCTCCGCCCCCTATGTCCTGGCCCACAACATTCTTCGCATCTTTGACGAGGGCGCTGCAGCCGCTCGCTTTGGCGCTGCCGCAGCCGCCCGGGCACGGCTTACCCACAATCCCCATGCCAACCGGGAGCAGCTGCTCGCCATCTACGCAAGTCTTTCCCGAAATCAGGAGGGAACAGCATGATTTCTGTCATTATTCCCGTTTACAATGTCTCCCCCTTTCTTTGCCGGTGCTTAGATTCCGTGCGAAAGCAGGAATACATCCGGGAAATTCTCCTGGTGGATGACGGCTCTACCGATGATTCCGGCGAAATCTGTGACCGGTACGCAAAGCTGGATCCCCGGATTACCGTTATCCATAAGGAAAATGGAGGCCTGAGCAGCGCCCGGAATACCGGCCTTGACCGGGCCGCCGGGGAATACATTGCCTTTGTGGACAGCGACGACTATCTGGAACCGAATGCCTACCGGTGCCTGGTGCAGGCAGCAGAAAAAAACGACGCAGATCTGGTCTGCGCCGGGCGCTTTGATTTAGACGGCAGCACCGGTGAAAAGCAAACGGGGCTGTGCCCCCAGAAAGAAGAGCTTTTGGATGGAATAGAGCTCTGCCGCCGGATTTTCACCTGGGATCATGTGGATTCCGCCGCCTGGGATAAGCTGTACCGCCGGGAGCTTTTTGATGGTATCCGTTACCCAGAGGGGATGATCTGCGAGGATGTGCCCGTCACCTACCGTTTGGCCCTCCGGGCAAAGCGGATTGCCATGGTTCCCCAAGCCCTGTATAACTATTACCATCGCCCGGGCTCCATCACCACCTCCAGGGTTTCTCCCAAAAGCTTTCATCTTTCTGTCCACGCCCAGGAAATCTGCCAAGACCTGGCTGCCCGCTGCCCGGAGCTGCTGCCCCAGGCAAAGGCACTTTGGGCATGGTCTTTGGCCCACCCTATGATGCTCTGCCAGGAGTACCGCCAGGTATCCGAACTAAAGGAGCCCTACCGGCAGTGCCGCCGAAGCCTTTGCCGTCTGGTTCCCTTTTTCCTGAGCAGTTCCCTGGTCTCCAAAAAGCAAAAAGGGCAGTATTTGCTGCTGGTTCTGGGCCTTTTCGGGCCGGTATGGCATATACACTGCATTTTGCACCCCGCTGATAGGACAATCCTATGAAACAACGAAATCGCGTCACATTTTTTAATATCCTAAGCACCTGCCTGCTGTACGGCATTTCCATTTTCACAGCGCCCCTCTTTTCCAGACTTTTAGGGACGGGCGGCTACGGAAACCTTTCCAACTACAATGTCTGGGTCAGCGTGCTTGCCATTGCGGCGACCCTGCAAACCCAGGGAACGCTTGTCAATGCGCGGGTGGAGTACCCGGAAAGTGAGCAGACCAGATATCAGTCCAGCGTAATGACCCTGTCCTTTCTGGTCTTTTTTATCGTGAGTCTCGTGGTGCTCTCCCTTTTGGGGCCCATCAGCAGTCTGCTGAAAGTCAGCCGGTTTTTTGTGGTGCTGGTGCTTTTTCAATCCATTGGCACCTTTGGCGTCAACTTTATGAATACAAAGCTGACCTACGAATTAAAGGCCGGGCGAAATATGCTGCTTTCCGTTTTTACGGCGGTCAGCAGTCTGGTGCTCTCCCTGATTTTCGTGCTGACCATGCCCAAGGAAATAAACTACTACGGCAGAATTCTGGCAAACGCGGCTGTGTATGGCATTCTTGGCCTGGGTCTTTGCCTGTATGTGCTGCTAAAAGGAAAAACCCTTTTCTCCGCCAAATACTGGCGTTTCTGCATTCCCCTGGCAATTCCTTATGTTTTTTACAATCTGGCGGATTTGCTTCTGGGGCACAGCGATGTGGTGATGCTGCGGCAGCTCTCCGGGGATACCGTCAGCGGCATTTACTCCATGGCCTTTCAGTTTGGCACCATTCTCTTTACCATTTTTGGAGCGCTGAACAATACCTGGGTTCCCTTCTTCTTTGAGGACACCAAGCAGGGGCGGCAGGATGCGGTAATGAACCAGTCCAAAAACTTTTTGGAGGTTTACACCGTGCTTTCTGCCGGATTTATGCTTCTGGGAACCGAAGTTTATCACCTCTTTGCCGGGCAGGATTTCTGGGACTCTACAAAACTGATTCCCGTTTTTGTTGCCAGCCACTATCTGAATTTTCTGTGTACCTTCCCCATTAACTACGAATATTATCACAAAAAGGTACGGGTAGTGGCAGTCGCCACCATCTCCTCTTCCCTTGTAAATATCGCCCTGAACTATGTGTTCATCCGCGCCTACGGAATGCCCGGTGCTGCCCTGGCAACAGTGGTTTCCCACACGCTGCAGTTTGCCATGCACTACCTCTATACCCGGTATCTTCTGGGCAAAGGGAGCTATCCCTTCGGCATTTCCCTGTGGGGACGGTATGCGCTCTGCTTTGTCTGCATCATGCTTTTGGTCTATCTGCTGCCGGATGCCTGGCTTGTCCGCTGGGCCCTGGGGGCGGCGATCGGTCTATGGGAGCTTCTGCGGATTCGCAAGCGGAAGGTTCTCATTTGATTAGGAGGGCACCCCATGGATAAAAAGATTCTCTTTGTAGCAACCGTTGTGAAAACCCACATTCTGGAATTCCATGTTCCATACCTGAAAATGATGCAGGAGCTTGGCTGGGAAACCAGCGTTGCCGGAAAAAACGATTTTGAGCCGGGAGAACCCCCCTATATTCCCTACTGTGACCACTATGTGCCGGTGGATTTTGGGCGCTCTCCCCTGGCAAAAAGCAACCTCGGCGCCTACCGGAAGTTAAAAAAGCTCATTGATGAAAATCACTACGATATCATCCACTGCCATACGCCCGTTGCCGCCTTTTTTACCCGACTTGCTGCGCGCCACGCCCGAAAAGAAGGGACTAAAGTTATCTACACCGCCCACGGCTACCACTTTTTCAAGGGCGCACCCCTCAAAAATTGGCTGCTGTACTTCCCTGCGGAGTGGATTGCTTCCTTCTATACGGATTTGCTGATCAACATCAATCGGGAGGATTATGCTTTCTCCCAAAAGCATATTCACGCCAGACGGCTGGAATACGTCAAGGGCGTCGGCGTTCCCCTGGAGCGCTTCCGGGACTGCACCACTTACCGTGCCTCCGTCCGGGAAAGCCTGGGGCTGCAGGAGGATGATTTTGTTCTGCTGTCCGTAGCGGAGCTGACAAAAAACAAAAATCACGCCATGATGCTCCGGGCCATGAAGCTGCTGGATAACCCCAAAATTCACTTGGTTTGTGCCGGTCGCGGGCAGGAAATGGAGAACTGCCTTGCCCTGCAGAAGGAATTGGGTTTGGAAGACCGGGTTCACTTCCTGGGCTACCGCAACGATGTGCCTATGCTCTACGGAGCAGCGGATGCCTTTCTCTTTGTTTCCTTCCGGGAAGGCCTGTCCCTTTCCCTGATGGAGGCTATGAGCAGCGGGCTGTGCGCCATTGTCAGCCCCATTCGGGGAAATGTTGACCTGATTGATGATGGGGTAGATGGTCTTTACACCGCCTTGACCCCGGAAGCCATTGCGGAAGCTGTCACCCGCGCTTTTGATAACCCCGACCTCCGGGCCCGGCTGGGGGCTGCCGCCAAGGAAAAGGTGCAGCAGTTCAGCCTGGAAACCATCAGCCAGCAAATGAAGCGGCTGTACCTATCTATGTAACGCAAACGCCCCGTCATTGCAGATTGCAATGACGGGGCGTTCTGTACAATACATTACGTTCCCGTTGAGCCGAAACCGCCGGTTCCCCGGGCAGTCTCGTCCAGGCTGTCTTCCTCCCGATACAGGGGGCGCAGGACGGGGGTGATCACCAGCTGGGCTACCCGGTCACCGTGGTGAACGGTCCTGGTTTCCTTTCCGTGGTTGTGCAGGGCGATCATAAATTCTCCCCGGTAATCGCTGTCAATCACGCCAACCTTGTTGGCTGGGGCCAGATCCTGCTTGCAGGCAAGACCGCTGCGGGCATACACCAGACCCACATAACCCTTTGGCAGCGCCATGGCAAGACCCGTAGGGATAAACACCGTCTGACCGGGCGCGATGGTCACTTCCTCGTCCAGGCAGGCATACAGGTCAGCCCCGGCAGCTTCTTCCGAGCCAAAGGTGGGCATTTTTGCCCCGGCCCGGAGTTTTTTTACGGCTATCGTTTCCATTCTTTCATTCCCTTTCCCTGTTTCTGCCAGTCCTCCCAAAGGACGATTTTCCCCGCTTCCAGCGTTCTGGGAATATCAATAATCCGCTGGTTTTCCGAGCCCCGAAACCGGAGGGAAAGGTTTTTCTTTTCCTCCACAAAGGGGCCGTCCACCAGCACATCCAGGTAGCTCAAATATTCCCTTGTGGTGTCCCAGTCTCCCAGGGTGCCGGAGGTAATTTTTTCAAACAGGTATCCGGAAAAGGCCCAAATGCTCTTATCCGGATATTTTTCCTTCACCCGGCGCAGGAGCTGCACAATGGGCCCCTGATTCTGAGGCTCAAAGGGCTCGCCCCCCAGAAGGGTCAGGCCCTTGATATAGTCGGGCTTCATCATGTCCAAAATGGTTTGAATGGTTTCCTCCGTAAAGGGCTCTCCGTATTCAAAGTCCCAGGCCACCTCGTTAAAGCAGCCCTTGCAGTGGTGGGTACAGCCGGAAACAAACAGACTGATCCGCACACCGGGGCCATTGGCAATATCGCAATTTTTAATGGTTGCGTAATTCATGATACTCTTCCTTATTTCTTTACTTCATCCGTCTCAGGGAACGCGCTGCGGTACTCGTCCCACAGCTCCAGATGGTTCTTCTTTCGCAGTCCACGGATGACCAAACGGCGAACGGTATCGTAGATAACGGCAAACAGCGGCACACAGATAATCATGCCCACAATGCCCCACAGGCCGCCAAAGAGGATGATGGAAAACATCACCCAGAAGCCGGAAAGGCCCGTCAGGTTGCCCAGGATCTTGGGGCCCAGGATATTGCCGTCAAACTGCTGGAGCACCAGCACGAAAATCACAAACCACAGAGCCTTGATGGGGCTCTCGATGAGGATCAGCAGCGTAGCCGGTACTGCACCGATCACCGGGCCAAAGAAGGGGATCACATTGGTCACGCCCACCAGCACGGATACCAGCAGCGCATTGGGAATCCGCAGCAGGGTGCAGCCCACATAACACAGCACGCCCACAATGGCGGAATCCATGATCTTGCCATCGATAAAGCCGCCGAACATCCGGTCCACAAACCGGGCCTCTTCTAGCACCAGGTTTGCCCAGCGATCCGGCAAGGCGCTGCGGACGATCAGCACCGCCTGACGCCCGAACCGTTTGCGACCGTGCAGCACGTAAATGGCGACAATCAACCCAATCAGGATATTGTACAGAAATTTTACCACCCGAACCACACTGGTTCCCACACCGCTGACAATGTTGGAAACCTGGGGCACAATATTGTCCCGAACCCAGGTGTCGATATCGGTAAAATAGTTCCGGTAGTTTTCGTCAAAGAAGCTGACAAGCCGCTCATCCTCTCCAAAGGTAGTTCCGGCCCAGCCGATGAGCTGCTCCATCTTGGAGGGCAGGCTATTCCAAAGGGTGACAACGCTGTCAACCAGCTGGGGCAGCACCATGGTAAAGAGTGCATACACCACCAGAATTCCTATGACGATGCTTGTACACACTGCTGCCACATTGGCAAAGCGCTTGATTTTCTTGGCAAAACGCACCTGAAAAAAAGCTTCCAGGGCATTGCACAAAGGGCGAAGCAGATAGGCCATCACGCCGCCGTAAATAAAGGGGGCTAAAATTTCGCTGAGCTCACTGAGCACCTTTCCGATGCCCTGCAAACGGAACAGCAGGAAGAAAAACAATATGCTCATACTGATGGCGCCGAAACCGGCGATCATCCCGTAAAAATACCGCTGCTTGCGGGGATCACGCATACACATCAACTCGTTTCTTAGGTTTTATGCCTAGTATACCAGCCACACAGGGGCTATAAATGAACAAAGTTTGAACATTTTAATTCTCACCCATTTCCGCAGAGGTTCAATATTTACAAAAACTTCTCACCAATCCCCCTCTGCCCCGCTTGCCAAAGAGGTGAAATTGGGGTAGAATATAGAAAATCAATTGAGGAGTGATTCTATGTACGGCTATTATGGGTTCGATTGGACTTATGTAGTGCTGGTGCTGCCCTGCATTCTGCTCTCCCTTTGGGCCAGCGCCAATGTCAACAGCACCTTTAAGCGCTATTCCACCCAGTATTCCCGCCGGGGGCTCACCGGTGCAGAGGCAGCCGAGCGGGTGCTTCGGGCAAACGGAGTTACAGGGGTGCGTATTGAGCGGATCAGCGGCGACCTGACCGACCACTTTGACCCCAGGAGCAATGTGATTCGGCTCTCCGACAATGTGTATGGCAATACCTCCACCGCCGCCATTGGCGTTGCCTGCCACGAGGCCGGGCACGCCGTGCAGTATGCCCAGGACTATGTCCCCATCCGCATCCGCAGTGCGGTGATTCCCGCCACCAATCTGGGCAGCAAGCTGGCAATGCCCCTGATTCTCATTGGTCTGCTGATCAATTCCTTGGGCGATCTTTCCTATTTCCTGATTTATCTGGGCATTGCCTGCTTTGGCCTGTCCCTGATATTCCAGCTGGTAACGCTGCCTGTGGAATTTGACGCCAGTCACCGGGCCATGGAGACCATTGCCCAGACGGAGCTCCTGACCCAGGAGGAACAGCAGGGCGCACGGAAAACCCTGCGGGCCGCTGCCCTGACCTATGTTGCCGCCACCGCCGTGGCCCTATCCCAGCTGCTGCGGCTGATTGTCCTGTTTGGCGGCAACCGACGCAGAAGAGACTGACGTCTTTTAACGGCAAAGAAAGCTGTCCATGCGGGCCGAGCCGGCTCGCATGGACAGCTTTCTTTGTTCGCCTATTTACTTGGATTTCTTCTTACCCATGAACTCCGGCAGCTCTTTGCCCTGCTTGAGCCACTGGTAGTATTCTGCGGTAGCGGCAAACTCTACGTCACCGGCAGAGTTCAGTGCCGTCTCCACAGAGTCCTGAATCACGCCAATGATAAAGCCAACGCCAACCACCTGCATAGCAGCATCGTTGGAGATGCCGAACAGGGCGCAGGCCATGGGAATCAGCAGCAGGGAGCCGCCAGCCAGGAAGCACCAGGACACACCAGAGCCAGCACCGCACCCAGCACCAGGCCAAGGGCAATGCGCAGGATCAGGCTGACCGAATTGTATTTATCGGCAAAGACCTTCAGCAATTTCGTGATTTGATTCATACGAGCGCCTTCTTTCTAGAGTTTCCTTAATATTTGATAACCTCTCTCAAACAGTTCCTACCTCAGAATTTCTGAAAGGAATGATCTTACAAAATTCTTTTATGACCCTTTCGCGCCGGATTATGATACTCGAAATCGTTTTCGCTTGCAGGATTGTCTGGCAGATGATTCCTATTATACATATTCACAAAAAATTTACAAGTGTTTTTTGTAATTTTTCCTTTATTTTTGCAAAAAGTCAGTCTTCCCAGGGCCTATTGACTTTATAGGGAAATTCTCTTATAATGCATCAAGTGCTTAAAAATATGGAAAAGAGTGATTCTTCTGGAAGAACTAATCAATATGTATATGGAAATGGGCGTTTCTCCCGGTGTTTATGCCTATGGGCAAAAGGCCCTGGAAGGGCTGAAAGAACGCTTTGCCGCCATCGATGCCGTAGCCGAATACAATCAGGCCAAGGTGCTTTCTGCCATGCAGCGCAACCGGGTATCCGCCGCCTGCTTTGCCGCCACCACCGGCTATGGCTACGACGATGTGGGCCGCGACACCCTGGAACGGGTGTACGCCGATGTTTTCCACACGGAGGCTGCCCTGGTGCGCCCCCAGATCACCTGCGGAACCCACGCCCTGACGGTGGCGCTGAGTGCCAACCTGCTGCCCGGTGACGAGCTCCTGTCCCCTGTGGGAATGCCCTACGACACCCTGCAGGAAGTGATCGGCATCCGGGAAAGCCCCTGCTCTTTGGCAGAGTACGGCGTAAGCTATCGCCAGGTGGATCTGCTGCCCGACGGGGGCTTTGACTTTGAAGGCATCCGCAAGGCCATCAACGAAAAGACCAAGCTCATCACCATTCAGCGCTCCAAGGGCTACGCCACCCGTCCCACCTTCTCCGTCAGTCAGATCGGCAAACTGATTGCCTTCTGCAAGGAGTGCAAGCCCGATGTAAAAATCATGGTAGATAACTGCTACGGTGAATTTGTGGAAACCATGGAGCCCTCAGACGTGGGAGCGGATATGGTAGTGGGCTCTTTGATCAAAAATCCCGGCGGCGGCCTGGCCCCCATCGGCGGCTATATCTGCGGCACCCGGGAGTGCGTCTCCCGCTGTGCCTATCGGCTCTCCGCCCCGGGCCTGGGGCAGGAGGTTGGCGCAAACCTGGGCCTGATGACCAGCCTGTTCCAGGGCTTCTTCCTGGCTCCCACGGTGGTTGCCGGTGCGGAAAAGGGCGCCATATTTGCGGCAAGCCTCTATGAGCCTCTGGGCTTTCGGTGCGTGCCGGGCGCTGAGGAAACCCGCCACGATATCATTCAGGCCGTGGAACTGGGCAGCGAGGCAGGCATGATTGCCTTCTGCAAGGGCATCCAGGGCGCTGCCCCTGTGGATTCCTTTGCCGCTCCCCTGCCCTGGGATATGCCGGGCTACAATGATAAGGTGATTATGGCAGCCGGTGCCTTTGTTCAGGGCTCCTCCATTGAGCTCTCTGCCGACGGCCCCATCCGGGAGCCTTATGCCGTTTATTTCCAGGGCGGCCTGACCTGGTATCACGCCAAGCTGGGCATTCTTATGAGTCTGCAGGAATTGGTCAACGCGAACCTCGTCACCCTGCCCCCGATTTAAGCCCCTTTGTTTTTCTGCGCACGCCTGCCCCGTCATTGCGAACCGGTGCACTTTCCCGGTGTGGCAATCTTTGCCGTCGTGCCCCTTCCCGTCATCCACAAAAAAGCAGCCTGCACAAGAAGCCGTCTGCTTTTTTGTGTTCCTCTCCAAATCCCGTTTTGCCCTCTTGCTTTCTCATTCCAAGTCTGTTAAATTTGGTTTAAAAGTCAGCGGTGTACAAGCCGCGAAGAAAGGAGACGGTTTTTATGGCCCATACAAAGGCCAGTGAGCCGACCAAAAAGCGAATTCTGCAAACCTGTGTCCGGCTGTTTCTCACCCAGGGATACCAAAAAACCACCATGCTGCAAATCATTCGGGAGGCCCAGGTTTCCAGCAGCAGCTTCCAGAATATTTTCGTAACCAAGGACGGGGTTCTGTCAGAGCTGATCGACTTTATGTTCTCCAACCAGTTTTCCGTTGCCCGGAAGGTTTCCGGAGAGCTGCCACCGGTGTATGTCTATGCCGCAGAAACCGCCATCCAGCTGACCCTGACGGAGCTGAACGAGAACCTGCGGGAAATTTATCTGCTGGTTTACACCAAGCCGGCGCTTTTGGAAGCCGTTGTCCGGGAAACCGCAAAGGAGCTGCAGCAGATTTTCTCCCCCTACTGCCCCCAGCTGGGTTACCAGGATTTTTACCGCCTGGATATCGGCACTTCCGGCATCATGCGCAGCTATATGGCAAGGCGCTGCGATGCCGATTTTACCCTGGAGCAAAAGCTGCGATGCTTCCTGTCCCTCAGCCTGCGGGCCTACCAAGTTCCGGAAAAGGAAGTGGAGGGTGCCATTGCCTTTGTGGAAGGCCTGAACATCCGCGCCCTCGCCCAGAATATTATGGAACTGCTGCTGCAGTCCCTGCAAATGCATTTTTCGTTTACCCTGCCGGAAACCGAGGCAGGAAAAAGTGAGGAGTTATAAGGCAGCAAGGAATTCCTCGCAGATTTCCCACAGATCTTCCAGCAGCACCTTGTAGCCGCCGTGGGTACGGTTGCGCATGATCATATTTTCCGTCAGCCAGGCCATATCGTAAATGGCCTGGTCTTTGTCATTCTCGGAAAGAATCCGAGTGGAGAGCATGGAGCGCATATCCGTCAGAGGCAGAATCCCCCGGCAGGGAATCAAGAACTCTTTGTGGGAATATTTCCCTCTTGACAAATTAAATAAATTGTGTACAATTAAATTAAAGGAAATTCAATTGTGTCTTACGGAAAGGAGGCATTTATGGAACGTTCCGACATTGCCATTATCGGCACGGGCCCCGGGGGCGTATCGGCTGCCATCACCGCCAAAATTCGGGGCAAGTCCGTTGCACTCTTCGGCTCTAACCGGCTCAGTGAAAAAATGCAGAAGGCCCATAAAATTCTGAATTACCCCGGCCTGCCCGCCATATCCGGCCCTGACCTGGCAAAGGCCATGCATACCCAGCTGGATCAGCTGGAAATTCCCATTCAGGAAACCCAGATTACCGCCGTCTACGCCATGCCGGGTTACTTTGCCCTGCAAACGCCTGGCTCCCTTCTGGAAGCGAAAACGGTCATTCTGGCTGCGGGGGTGGTAAACGGCAAGCCTTTGCCGGGAGAAACCGATCTTCTGGGCCGGGGTGTCAGCTACTGCGCCACCTGCGATGCCATGTTCTACAGAGGCAAAACCGTTGCCGTGCTGGGCTACTCCCCTCATGCCTGCCGGGAGGCGGATTTTCTTTCTCAGGTGTGCAAAACCGTCCTCTATTTTCCTCAGCAGCCCCACGAAATCACTGTTGGGCCTGGGGTCACCGTGATGCAGGGAAAGGTTCGCGCTATTTTGGGAGATACCCAGGTGACCGGAGTTGAAACCGCCGATGGGCAAATATTTGCCGCTGACGGAGTTTTCGTCCTGCGGGATGCCGTTGCCCCGGATACTCTGGTGCCCGGAATCCGAATGGATGGCAGCCATGTTGCCGTTGATCTGCAAATGCGCACCAATTTGCCCGGATGCTTTGCCTGCGGCGACATCACAGGCACCCCCTACCAATATATCAAAGCTGCCGGTCAGGGCAACGTAGCCGCCCTCAGCGCCGTTGCCTACCTCACCGGTCAAAAATAAATGACAAGGAGAACGAGCTATGATTACTAAAATTACCAATGACGACCTTACCGATGCCCTGAAAAAGAGCACCGCCGTTCTGGATTTTTCCGCCCAGTGGTGCGGCCCCTGCAAGATGCTTGCCCCCGTGCTGGAAAGCGTTGCCGATACCATGCAGGAAGAGGCCAGCTTCTACAGCATTGATGTAGACGAAAATATGGCTCTTGCTATGGAGTACCACGTTTCCAGCATTCCCTGCATCGTGGTACTGAAGGATGGCAAGGAGGTTGCCCGGGATATCGGCTTCCAGCCCCAGCCCGGTTTGCAGGCCTTTATCGAGCAGCATCTGTAATGTCCCGGGAAATGCTGAAGCTGGAAAACCAGCTGTGTTTTCCCCTGTATGTCTGTGCAAAGGAAATGGTCAAGCGGTATAAGCCCTTTCTGGAAGCGCTGGATTTGACCTACACCCAGTATATCACCATGCTGGTGCTGTGGGAGCAGTCCCCCATGGGCGTTAAGTCCCTGGGGGAACACCTGTACCTGGACTCCGGGACACTGACGCCGGTGCTGAAAAAGCTGGAACAAAAGGGCTACCTCACCCGCCGCCGAAGCCCGGAAGACGAGCGAAACCTCCTGGCAGAGCTGACCCCTGCGGGAATGTCCCTGGTTGAAAAGGCAGAGGCCGTGCCGGAGCAAATGTGCGCCTGCCTGTCCCTGACGCAGGAAGACCGGCAGCTGCTAAAGGATGCTCTTTCCCGGCTTATGAAAGTTTTCTCCCTATCTTCCGAAAAGTGAGCAAATTCTTATCAAACCAGGCTTTTTGTACATTGTCGCTGCTCCAAAATCATGGTATAGTACGGCTACAGATATAGAAAGGGGCATTTACCATGAAAGAACTTTGGAAACGTTTTAAGGTCGGCGCCATTGCCGTCAGTGTATGTATGCTGGTGCTGGGCCTTGTGATGCTGATTTGGCCCGAAATCTCCGGTATGACCGTATGCATGATTCTGGGTGTCCTGTGCGTGGTTGCCGGCGTTTACAAGCTGGTGCGCTACTTTCAGCTGGGCTTTGCCGGGGTATTCTTCCGGTTTGACCTGGGCAGCGGCATTCTCTCCATTCTGGCGGGATTGCTGCTTCTGCTCCACCCCAGAGATGCCATGACGCTGCTGCCCATCGCAGTAGGCATTTATATTCTCTTTAGCAGCGTACTGGACGTGCAGATTGCCGTAGAAATGTACCGCTTCCACCTGCGGGATTGGGTTGCATCCCTGCTGCTGGGCGTTGTGAACATTCTTCTGGGCTTTTACCTGCTGTTTAACCCCTTCACCGGTGCTGCCGCACTGATGATGGTTGTGGGCATCAGCCTGCTGGTGGGCGGCATACAAGGACTCTACTCCGTTTTCTGCATCTCCCGGGCCATCAAGGCCAGCAAGCGTGACCGGATCTTCGATGCGGAATGGGATCCCATAGTCTAAACTATCCAAACAAAAACAGTCATTGCAAGTCTAGCCTCTTGCAATGACTGTTTTTGTTTGGGCGTTATTATGTGTCATTCCGTTTGATCGGAATGACCAGTCTACGAAAAGTTTTTCTCTATGTATCGGGGGCAGTTTATTCCTGTACTCCGGCAGCTTCCAGGATGGGATCAATCTCCTGCATTGCCATCTCCGTCCATCCGGTGCCGGTTATCCCCAGGGCAGTGAACTCCTGCGTCTTCTCTCCGGAAACCATGGATTGACAAATATCCGCCGCCTTTTTCAGATTCTCCGCAAACTGTACCTGGACATCGTTTCCCTGATTTGCCATCCATTCCACTACCGTAGCGCGAATCCCCTCCTGGGTGTCGCTGGTGGCAGCCGCCCAATTCAGCAGCGCCGCGGAGGATAGGAGCAAATCCTCCTGGCTGTCACTGTCCCGCAGGGCGTTAAGGGCATCCACCAACGCTACCGACTCCTGGGCGGTGGTTTGCATATCCGCTCCGGTGGATTCCAGAATGGTTTTCATCACCTGGCGGCAGGATTCGGGCCAGGGATAGCTGTCCGTCTGGCAGCCCGCCGTATCCAAAAGGGCCTCCGCCCGGTCGCTCATAAGCAAATCGTAGGTTTCCGAAATCAGCTCAAACTGGTGGGCAATCTCCCCCTGGTCTTTTCCCTGAAGCCACTGGGCAATTACCCCCCGCAGCTCACTTTCGCTGATGCCGGCACTCTTGCACCAGTCCAGCAGCTGCACCGTATAGGGCACAGCCGTAAGGGAAGAACCCGCCGTTCCCGGAAACACGTTTTCTTCGATTCCATCCAGAATCGTCTTTAGTTCCTCGCTGCCCTGAAGCTGTACCGCCGAGAGGGTATTTTGCGTCTGCTCCGGCAGAGTAGGCACGGTAGTCGGAGCGGAAGACCGTGTTTGGCAGGCGGTCATGGTAAAAATCATTGCACAGGAAAGGAGCCCTGCTGCAGCCTTCTGAATGGTCATTTTTATTTCCTCCATATCGTAAGTAAATGCCGAAGCATCGAAAAGCGTTATTTCGGTTACATAACTCTGTAACATCCTTTTGCATTATACTGATTCTATCCGCAAAATCAAGGGTCTTTCGGAAGTATTAATGATAAATTAATATTCCCTTAGGGACGCTCCCCCGCCGGGATCCCGGTTTTTTCCCGAAATTCGGATGATTTTCACCGCACATTTTCTTCTGTTGCCAATTCCCGGATTCTGGTATATTATAATAGGTACACTTTGAAAATAGGAGAGAAGAGAATGGAAAGAGAATCCTTCAAGTCCCGCCTGGGCTTTTTGCTGGTGAGTGCGGGGTGCGCCGTGGGAATCGGCAATGTGTGGAAATTCCCCTACGTAGTGGGGCAGAACGGCGGCGGCTGGTTTGTGCTGTTATACCTGCTGTTTTTGGTGATTATGGGTCTGCCGGTGCTGACCATGGAACTGGCTGTGGGCCGCGCCAGCCGGAAAAGCGCCGTCCAGGGCTACAAAGCCCTGGAAAAGGAAGGCAGCAAATGGCATATTCACGGCTGGTTTGCCATGCTGGGCTGCTATATGCTGATGATGTACTACACCACCGTCTCCGGCTGGATGGTAAGCTACTTCTATAAATTTGCCGCCGGTCAGTTTCCCGCCGGAACGGACGCCGCGCAGTGCGGAGAGATTTTCTCTCAAATGCTGGCAAATCCCACGGAGATGGGTTTCTGGATGGCACTTACCGTCGTTCTGGGCTTTTTGATTTGCAGCCGTGGGCTGCAGGCGGGTCTGGAAAAGATCAGCAAGGTAATGATGACCGGGCTGCTGATTCTGATCCTGGTGCTGGCTGTTCACAGCCTCACCCTCCCCGGTGCAAAAAGCGGACTGAGCTTCTATCTGGTTCCCAACTGGGAAAACGTTCGCGCCGCCGGTATTGGCAATGTAGTGTCTGCCGCCATGAACCAGTCCTTCTTTACACTGAGCCTGGGCGTTGCCGCCATGGAAATCTTCGGCAGCTACATGAGCAAGGACAACACCCTTGCCGGAGAGGGCGCACGAATCTGCGCTCTGGATACCTTTGTTGCCCTGATGGCGGGGCTGATTATCTTCCCCGCCTGCTTTAGCTACGGCGTGGAGGTGGATGCAGGCCCCAGCCTGATTTTCATCACCCTGCCCAACGTGTTTGTGAACATGACCGGCGGACGGATCTGGGGCAGCCTGTTCTTCCTGTTTATGACCTTTGCCAGCTTTTCCACGGTGATCGCCGTATTTGAAAACCTGATGTCCTTCTGCATGGATACCCTGGGCTGGAGCCGGAAAACAGCAGCCATTGCAAACTGTGCGCTGGTTCTGGTCGCCAGTCTCCCCTGCGTACTGGGCTACAATGTATGGAGCAATCTCCACCTGATCGGCGGTCGGGATGTGCTGGACAGTGAGGACTTTCTGGTAAGCAATCTTCTTCTGCCCCTGGGCTCCCTGGTGTATCTTCTGTTCTGCGTAACCAAATGGGGCTGGGGTTTTGAAAACTATCAGGCGGAAGCCAACACCGGCAAGGGCATGAAAATTGCCAAATGGATGAAGCTCTATTTCCAGTATGTGCTCCCCATTCTGATTCTGGTAATCCTGATTCAGGGTCTTGTGTAATCCAAAAAGGCTGTTAAAGAACCAATGGTCACGGTTGAAATCCCGGCCGGTTCTTTAACAGCCTTTTGCTTTTATTTATCCAGGCTCCTGGCAATTCGGATGCCGCCCAGGGCTGCCGGTACGGTGCTGACAACAACGGGCGCCAGCCGTTCCATCGCCGCCACGGCCTGATCCCGGAAGCACTCGCTGCGGATCAGGCTTCCGGATAGAACGATTTTCAGGTTTGTCTCTCCCTTTGCCCGGAGATTTTCCAGCATTTGTCCCGCATAGCCTGTTAGCTTCTCTGCGGCCTCCTGCCGGAGTCTTTTACACAGTGGGGAATCTGCCGTCTCCAGGACGATGGATGCGTAGGAGGCAATCTCATCGCTTCTGGTCAGGGTGGACAGGCGGTAGAGCATCTCTTCCCGGGTTCCCCCCTGGGGCATCAGCTTTTGCTCCACCTTGCGGAAGGTCTTGCAGTCCTCCCGGCAGCCATCCAGAAAGAGCGTCTGCTCCCGCAGCAGGCGGCTGCCCATCCAGTAGCCGGAGCCCAGATCGGAGAAAGCGTAGTTCCAGCCGCCGATGCGGGACACCTGGCCCTTGCTGTCAATTCCCATCACCACGGAGCCCGTTCCGGCAATCACCGCTACCCCCGGGATATCCGCCGCCGCCCAGAATGGCAAGGCGGCATCGTTGATGACCAGGGTCTTTTCCGGCAGGAAACCTGCCTGCTGAATCATTGCCCCATAGACGGTATGATCCTCCGGCGTATCACAGCCGGACATTCCCCAAACGCCGTAGCTGACCAGCCGGGGGCGCACCCCAGCCAATTCCATACGATGGGCCAGCTCCCGCATATTGGAAAATGCCTTGGCATTCCCCACCGCCTTAAAGCTGGTAGGGCCGCCCTGCAGGCAGAGCACTTCTCTGCCCTGCCCGTCTGCCACCCGCAGCTCCGTTTGAGAACCGCCGCCATTCACACCCAGGTAATACTTCATCATTTTTGTTTTCTCTCCTGCAGAATTTCCACAATACGCTTATACTCTGTTTCATCCAAAATGTAGTGCTTGCAATAGAGGACGTAAGACGCCACCATGCAGACCCAAGGCAGCAGACTCATCACACACAGAAGGCCATTGGTCTGGAAATGGGAAACCTCCCCCACAATGCCGGTAATCTGGCTGAGTTTATCCGCCTCACTTAAAATTCCCTGGCTTGCCATCTGCTCCAGCTGAGAAATGCGGTTGGTGTAGCCCGTAACGCCAAAGATCAGATAGCTGCCGGTGGTGAAGAGCACAATCAGTGCCGAGGCAAGCTTCGTCAGGAAGGGCCGCAGGGATGCGATGATTGCCTCGTCCCGTGCCCCGTGCTTGTATTCATTGTATTCCACCGTATTGATAATGGAAATCATCATAATCAGGTAGAAACAGTATTGGCCCAGATTGGTGACCATATAGCAGATTGTCACCAGCCAGAACTTAAGGCTGGTGTTGGGCAGCAGCAGGCCGCCCAGGAGCATAACAGCATAGCCGATGCTTGCCGCAGCGGTCATAAACTTCATCAGCTGCTTTCTTGCCCACTTCCGGGAAATGGCGGGATAGAAAATCATAAGCACCGCAGTTGCCGCCACTCCGATGGTGCTGAACAGGGAATAAAGCCCGCCCTCGTAGCCAAAGGCAAAATAGATGTAGGTAGAGCCGATGCCTCCCAGGGCAAGGCCGTTGCCAATCTGCTGCAGCAGGAAAATCAGGACAATCCACAAAAGCTGATCGTTGCCTGTAAGCGTCCCCCAAATCTTTCGGAAGCTGACCGGAGGCACCGCCTCATCCATATAGCTCCGGTCTTCCTTTACCCCAAAAATGGTGAAGCAGAAAAAGGCCGGGCCCAGGATGCAGAACATCAGCGCTACCAAGCCGTATGCATTCTGAGCGCTGCCACCCAGGGTATGACTGCCGGTGGTGAGCATGGGAACCAGCATACCGGCAAGGGTGCTGCCCACTCCGGCAAAGAGCGTGGCCCGGGAAGTCAGCTGATCCCGGCTGCCCCCGTCGCTGCCCAGAGAGGGGATCATGCCCCAGTAGGAAATATCATGCATGGTATAGGCAATGCTATAGCAGAAATAGATCACGCCAAAGAAAATCACAAAGGGCCATCCCTGGAGCCTTACATTAAAGGCAAGATAGACCACCAGGCTGGTCAGGACAATGCCAATGGCCTGCCAGGGCTTATATTTGCCCCAATGGGTACGGGTACGCTCAATGATGTTGCCCATGATGGGGTCATTCAGCGCATCGAAAATACGGGCCGCAACCATAATCGCCGTGATTGCCATCAGCTGGGCCGCAGTCAGCTGCCGGGTAAAGAGCACATATACCAGCAGGAAGTTGTTAAACAGCTGATAGAGCATATCCCGTCCCACTGTGCCCAAGGGGAACATCCAGAGATTTCGTTTCAGATTTTTGTCTGTTTCATTCATATTTGCTTCCCCACCTTTGCAGTTTTCTATACATAATGTATATCATTCTATCGTCAAAAGCAATAGCATTTTTTATTTTTCACAACATCTGCCACTTTACACCGTATAAAAATGGCAGTATAATTGTAAGAAAACAACCAACTTTGGCCCTGCTTTCCCCTGGGCAGTGCCAATTTATGAGGGATTTCCATGAAAAAATTTTTCCCGTTTCTCCTGATTTTCTTTATATTTCTCCCCGGATGCGCCCCTTCTTCCCGGCAGGCAGCCGAGAGCAGTAGCATTTATCTCACCGCTATGGATACCGTCATGCAGCTGACTGCCTATGGCCCCCACCGGCAGGAAGCCCTGGAAAACGCCCAGGCGGAAATTAACGCCCTGGATTCCCTGCTCAGCGTAGGCAACCCAAGCAGCGAGATTTCCCGACTGAATGCCACCGGCTCCATAGAATTATCTACGGAAATTGCATTGCTTTTCTCCCAGGCGCTGTCCCTGAGTCAGGATACGGAAGGCCTGTTTGACCCCACCGTATATCCTTTGGTAAAGCTATGGGGCTTTTACGATCAAAATTACCACGTCCCCACCCAACAGGAGCTATCCCAGGTGCTGGCACAGGTGGACTATCGACGCGTTGCCTTTGATGCCGACTCCGGGACGGTGACCCTGGGGCTGGGGCAAAGCATCGATTTGGGCGGCATCGGAAAGGGCTTCACCTCTCAGCGTGTAACGGAACTGATGAAGGCCTCCGGCGTAACCAGCGCCATGCTCTCCCTGGGCGGAAACATCCAGTGCCTGGGCAGCAAGCCCGATGGAAGCGCCTGGAAAATTGGCATCCGGGATCCCTGGAGTCAGTCCGGATATCTATACTGCGCGGTTCAGGTGCGGGACAAAGCCGTCATCACCTCCGGCGGATATGAGCGCTACTTTGTTTCGGACGGAAAAACCTACCTGCACATTCTGGACCCCCGCACGGGATTTCCCGCCCAGAGCGGGTTGAGCTCCGTTTCCATCGTCACCTCCAATGGGACGCTGGGCGACGGCCTTTCCACAGCTCTTTATATTATGGGGCTGGAAAAAGCCTGCGACTATTGGCGCGCCCATGCCGATGCCTTTGACGCCATATTCATTGCCGATGACGGAAGCCTCTATGCAACTTCCGGCCTGAAGGGCAGCATCACATCCCAAGTAACCATCCAATACATCGAATGAAGCGCTTATTATAATAATGTCCCCGGTGCATGGAAGCACCGGGGACTGTTTGCTTTTAAGGCATATAGTTTTTTGTCAGTTCCACAATTTTTCCGTTTGCAGTGCGAACTCTGGTGGCATTGGGGGAAAAGGAATCCGTCCGGTTTTGCATTGCCATCAGGAAATCCCCCGCCGTAATCTGCAAGCCGGGGCTCTGGGGATCCGAATTATCTACGAATACAAAGTCCGGGTCTACGCTGAGGGTCACTTCTCCCAGGGGCACATATTCACTGCCCACATCAATGACGGCCCAGCAATATGTGCCGTCCTCCTGGGGATACAGGTCATATCCGTCATTTTCATAGCCGCCGTTGATGGAAATGCAGTTCTCCGACTGCTGGATGCTCTGCACTGCCACATTTTCGCCGCCAACAACCAGGGTATCCCCCACAGCCAGGCTTGCAATATCCGCACCGTCGTATTTGGGTGTGTAGTATGGAGCCAGGCTGATTACCAAGTCTCCCTCCCGTACATACACATCCGAAGCTTCAAAGGCCGCCGCAAAGGTGCAGTTATCCAGTGCATCCACGCTTACGTCCGCAGGCAGCGGCGCTACCGTCTTGGGCTGAGCCGGGGCCGCAGTCTCAACGGAATCGGCGTGCCCGCCACAGGCAGACAGGAGCAGCAGGCAGGAAGCCAAAATTACAATCCACTTTTTCTTCATTGTTTTTCCTCCTGGGGTATTTGCAGGGAAGCACCCATGGCGCCCCTCGCCTATCTTAATATTATAAGGAACCGCAGTCCGATAGTCAACTAAAAAATGTGAATGATTCCCGGATGCCTAGATTTTTTCGTCTGTTTTCCTGCTGGGCATACATTCTTCTCATTGTAGTCTATTGTGCCGGAACGTACTCCAAAAATTACATAAAAAGGAGCCGCGGCAGTTGTCAAGCCGCGGCCCCTGTCTTCACTTCTAAATGGCAAGACTTTCGTTTTACTGCGTCGGTATATCGTCCCTGACCTGCTAAATTGTTCTTCAGTGCAATCACTCTCGCACCGGAACATATCGGACATTTTTCTCCATTAGAACGAGCCTTAACGCTTGCCTGCCATTCATGACCGCAAGCACCTCTCCACCATACTTTTTTATTTGAACCGAAAGTAATGTCATCAGGCGTAAGCGTTAAATTCTTTTCCGACCACTCCGAAACAAGCTCCGGGTGTACTTCTGCTAAACTGTTATTCATAGCCAAACCGGGGCCTCCTTGTGCTTAGAGTATATGAAGTTTGGGCTTTATCTTGTAGTTTGCGAATATCCGTATAAACAGAAAAAGCCCTTTGAGAAAAGGAATTTTCCTCTCTCAAAGGGCAAGTTGGCAAACTTGAATTTATCTTTTCTTATATGTCACCACAATTCCAACCACCGAAGTCCAAAAAACAATCGGTGCGAGTCTTACAAACAAGAATTCAAACCCATGCAGTATTATTCCTGCCACTGCCAACTCAGGATCATTGTAATTCCAATCCAAATAAAAACTATTCGTAGATGCAAGTGCGATAAAT
>CAKTNN010000014.1 GCA_934589065.1 uncultured Oscillospiraceae bacterium | reverse complement strand
GGGCCGACAGGGGGAGAAGCGGTTGCCTTAGCGGCGTTGATCTGAAGTTTGATAATGCCAGTTACTTTCTGTGCCATAATAGCACCTCCTGAATAAAATGTGGTAATGATGCGCCTCGCGCATTCCTTTCGGGGGCGTACCCCCTCCCACGTTCCGATCGGCAAGCCGATCCGATGCGCTTATTGGGAAACGACCTCTACCTGGTCGAGCTCAAACTCGACAGTGGTCTCCCGGCCGAACATGGAAACCACCACGTTCACCGAGTTGTTGTCGACATCGATGGATTCCACCGTGCCGGTGAAGGAGCTCAGAGGGCCGTCCATAATCCGCACGGTATCTCCCACGGAATAATTGACGATAATCTCCTTCTTTTCCACACCCATGGCGTAAACTTCTTCGTCCGTCAGGGGGGTGGGATCATTGCTGGAAGTACCTACGAAGCCGGTGACTCCGCGGACATTCCGAATGACGTGCCAGGTGTCGTCACTGTAAAGCATCTTAACCAGCACATAGCCGGGATAAACCTTCCGGTCGTAAGTCTTGCTTGCGCCGGACTCCGTAATTTCCGTGACGGTTTCCAGAGGAATGGACACGGCGAGGATTTGATCCTGCAATTTACGGCTCTCCACGGTCTTTTCAATGGTTGCCTTTACAGTATTTTCATACCCGGAGTAGGTATGCACTACATACCATTTTGCAGTTTCTGCCATGACTGCTACCCTTAGTGGAAGACACCGATGAGGGCGTCAATGCCAACCTGAGCAACAAAGTCAAACAGCCAGATGAAAACGCCCACGCAGATTACGCAGACAACCACGATGGCTGCATTCTTCAGCACCTGCTGGGGAGTGGGCCAGACGACCTTCTTCAGTTCGCTCTTGAGCTCACGGAAGTACTTGGCAACCTTGCCCCAGGTTCTCTTGAACCAGTTTTCCTTTTTGACTTCTGCCATGATGGGACGTCCTCCTTACTTGGTCTCCGTGTGAGTGGTGTGCTTTCTGCAGAATCTGCAGTACTTCTTCATCTCGAGACGGTCGGGGTCGTTCTTCTTGTTCTTCATGGTGTTGTAGTTTCTCTGCTTGCACTCAGAGCATCTCAAAGTGACTTTCACGCGCATAACGGCACCTCCTTAAATTTGCCTCCCTGTATCGCACCCGGCTAGAAAGAAAAATTTAGAAAGCGATAAACTACATAGAAATCGCTCCGGGGCTGAAAAAGGCGCACAAAAAAAGAGCCCTTTTTCACAGGTAGATTCATTCTAGCATACCCCTTGGAAAATGTCAACAATCATTTTCACTTTTTCTGGGATTTCCCAACCTTTTTCTTGCTATTTCTCCCCATTTCCATTACAATATAAAAAACGAAAAAGGAGAAGCTTATGAAGATTATGGGAATAGATTATGGGGACGCCCGGACGGGGGTCGCCATTTCCGATTTGCTGTGCTCCATCGTGGGCACAACCTGCGTAGTGCCCAGCCGGAATCGGGAAAAGGCCATTGCAGATCTGGTTCGCCTGGCCCGGGAAAACCAGGTAGGGGAGATTGTGGTGGGCCTTCCCAAGAATATGGACGGCACGGAAGGGCCCCGGGCGGAGCTCTGCCGCAGCTTTGCCGAGGAATTAAAGCTGGCAGCCGGGCTGCCCGTTGCCATGTGGGATGAGCGCCGCACCACGGTGGAGGCCCACAATATCCTCTCGGCCCACAATTACCATGGGCAGAAACGGAAGAATACCGTAGATGCCGTGGCTGCCTCCCTGATTCTGGAAGGGTATCTGGCCTATCGGAAGAAAGGGTAAGCGCTGAACTACGGCTTTTTCTTCCACAGCACTTCTTTTGCTCCGGTTGCCAGCAAGAGCAGGCCAAAAAGCTTTTTTAAAATCCGGGTGTCTATGTGCAACCGCAGAAGAGAAAAGAAAAGCGCGCACACACAGCCGGACAGAATTGCCGGGAGAATTTCCTTTCCGGGGCCCACGCCCCGCTTCCGGCGCAGGCAGGTGGAGGCCAGAGCAGAGGGAAGAAAGAACACCAGGTTTACCCAGGCGGCACTGCCTGCATCCCAGCCCCAAAGCAGGGTAAGCCACAGAATCAGCAGGCTTCCGCCCCCAATGCCCAAGCCGGAGAGAAAGCCCAGAGCCGTGCTGAGCACCAGAGTAACGGGGAAGGATTCTAGCATAAATAGCGGATCCCTCCCCAGAGAATCAAAAGCCCCAATCCCCGGTGAAGCCATTTTACCGGGATTTTTTGCCCCCAAAGTCCTGCCAGCGCCCCGCCCAGGGCGCTGCCGGGAAGATAGGGAAGGGCAAGGCTGAGGGAAAGGGCACGGGTAAACAGACCGATGAGAATGCTCACCAGGCAGATTGGCAGAATGATGGCAACGCTGGCGGGAAAGACGGCCTCTTCCTTCTGCTCCGGAATTTTCCCCAGCAGGGGCACCAGCACCATTCCGCCCCCGGCGCCAAAGAGCCCGGAAACGCTCCCCGCTGCCGCCCCGGCAAGAAGCCAAAGAACGTTCTTTTTCATAAAAAACACCTCCCAGGGAAATTGTTTCCTTGGGAGGTGCTTTTATACACGGTGGGGCATCAGCTCTGGGTGTTCATTACCAGATCGGTGCGGATATAGCGGGTGTCGCCCATGGTCATGGTCACGCCCTCCAGGAGGGTATTGTACCAGGAGCTGTAGGCTTCGCTGCGCAGGTCGTTTTCAATCAGGTATTCCCGATAAGTCTCCTCGGACTGACCCACGAAATACATCACATGGTAGCCATAGCTGGTTTCCACAATGCCGGTATCCCCGGGCTTGCGGCTTTCGTCGAAGCACCAGTTGTTGAAGGCGCTGACCATCTGACCGGGATAGACGTTCTCATACAGGCCGCCGTTGTCCTGAGAGCCGGTATCGGTGGTGTTTTCGGTTGCCAGAGCGGCGAAGCTGTCTTCCGTTGCCTCGCCCTGCTTCCACTGGTTCAGCAGATCCTCGGCGGTCTGCTTGGCGGCAGCCTTCTCCTCGTCGGTGTAGGTGGTGTTGCCGTTGCTGTCGGTGGTGCCGCCCTCAAAGCCTGCCAGGATATGGCGGACATTCACCAGGGGGAACCGGTTGTCGGTGGAACCCAGGAAGTATACGGCGTAGTAACCGGCTACGGTGGTGGTTTCGTTGCCGTCGTCATCGGTGCTGGAGGACATACTGGGCAGGTAAACCTTGTCGCCTTCCTTGCGGCTGCTGTCGCTGATCCACTTGGCGATCACGGAGTTCACGGCATTGTAGCGGGTATCCTCCATGGAGGTGCTGGCAGCGGTGGAATCGGCGTTGATATCCAGGGCGGCAATGGCGGCGTCCATATCGGCAACGCTCTGGATGTCGTCACCGGTGATGGCCTTGGCGTCTGCCTCGGCAGCGGCGGCCTTTTCCTCGTTGGTGGCATCGTCATCCAGGTAGCGGCTGGTGCTCAGGTAGTACTGATTGTAGGAGTAGGAATTGTAGTAGGCGGGGTTCTCGGCGTCCTTGGCCTGAATCTCGTCGGCAGTGAAGGTCAGGGAGTTCTGGTAGCTATCCTGGAAGCTGCTGGCAGTCAGGTTGTTGCGCAGGTACTGCTTGTAGCCCTCCATGGATGCGCCCTTGCCATACATGGCCTTCAGGTAATCCTCCGCCTTGGAGTAGCCGTAAAGTTTGGCATAGATGCCGGTGTTGGATTCGGCGTTGGCAATCTGATCTTCCACTTCCTGGGGAGCGGTGTAGCCCTGGGCCTGTGCCTCTTTGTTCAGGGCATAGACGGCCTTGGCGCTCTCGGCAGCGGAATTCATAAAGTAGTCGGCCCAGGTCTCACCGGTTTCCTCATTGTAAACCTGCTGGTTCAGGGCCTTGCCGGTGTCCAGGCCGAACAGAGAAAGGTAAGAGCCGTTCTGGGAGTAGAAATTATTGACGGTGTCAATAAAGTAGTAGCCCAGCTCTTCGTTGTTCAGGGTGGTATCCCCCATGGTCACGGCAACGGTCTTCCGTTCCCGGGAGCCGCTGTTTGCAATGGCACGGTCAATGCCCACAAAAGCGGCAATGACAACCAGAGCCACCAGAACCACGGCAAAGGCGATGGTATACAGGTGAGTCTTTTTGTCCTCTTTGTTCTGGGCAAGCTGCTTCTCGGTCAGCTTGGCAGCGTTTTCTTCAGCACGAAGCTTCTTCTTGCTGGATGCACTCATTGGTATCATTTCCTCTCGTTTTTTATGTGCAGATATGCGCGGCGTTCCAAAAAGGAAACAAAGTCGCATATTTACAGATAGACCAGCCTATTATAACGGAATACGTCGGGAGTTTCAAGGGGAAAACCGGGAAAAACAAAAAATTTATCAATTGGTCACAATGTGCCTGTTTTCGGGCTGCAGCTCCTGCTCTTCCCAGGAATGGGACAGATAAAAGAAAGATTGACATTTTTAAGCGCACTTTATATAATTGACTCCATGCGGATGTGCGCTGCATGGGGCGGAAAAACGAAACCGGATGCGGCGAATGTTTTGGAAAGGACATAGAAATATGAACAATCAGGTATACGAAGTGGATTTGATCGATCTGTGCAGGGCCGTTTTCAAGCGCTGGAAGCTGCTGGTGCTGTGTACGGTGCTATTTGGCGCAGTGGGAGCGGGGCTGAGCGTGGCAAACCGGTCTGAAACCCGGTACAGCGCATCGGCGCTGATTTCCGTGGGGGTTCAGTCCCGGTTCAGCAGCGTTACAAATGTTACCGGCGACAGCCAGACAGTCGGCGCTGACATTCAGGTTCAGAAGGACACGGTGGTGGGCACGCTGTCGGACTGGGCAAGTCAGTTTAGCAAGCTGGGCACGGTATGCCAGACGGTGCTTACCAGTGACCAGGTGCTGCGGAATGTGGCTGACCGGTGTGGCGCAGACATTTCCCTGGTGAAAGGAGCCGTTTCCGTGGACTATGTGAAGGATACCAATTTGGTTTCCATTACTGCAGAGACAGCACAGCCCGAGCTTGCACAGGATATCTGCAACGAGCTGGCAAGCGAAGCGCAGGACGCCCTGAGACCTGCGATCGGGGACGGGAGCATTGAGGTGATCTCTGCGGCCCAGAAGCCCACAGAGTCGGTTGCCCAGGGCGGAAACAAGAAGATTGTCCTGCTTGCCTTTATCGGCTTTGTCCTTGCGGCTGCTTATGTGGTGCTGGACTACCTGCTGGTGCCCAGAGTCCGCACGGAAATGGATGTGCAGAAGCATCTGGGAATAATGCTTCTGGGAACGGTTCCCACCGGAAAGGAGAAAAAAGGCAATGGCTAATGCGGCTTTTCAGATGAATAAGGAAACCCAGACCCCCGGGGCAGAGGGTTTTAAGGCTCTGCGCACCAATCTGGTGTTTGCGGCGGAGGATAAAGACTGCCGGATGATTCTTTTGGTCAGCCCCCAGAAGGATGAAAAGAGCCCCCGGTTTGCGGCAAACCTGGCATCTACCATGGCCTGTCCGGAGCGCCGGGTGCTGTTGGTGGATGGCGATTTGCGTACCGGCGCGCTGACTGCCCTGGCGGCAGAAGGAGAAAAGCCCGGCCTTTCCGATTGGCTGGAGGGACGGAAGACGCTGGAAGAGGTGCTGGTTTCCGGCGGCGATTCCCAGTTGGCTCTTTTGCCCTGCGGAAAGCTCTGCAGCGACCCCGGTGAGCGCTTCTCCGGGAAAAAGGCCACGGAGGCTCTGCGCACCCTTCGGGACAAATTTGACTATGTAATTGTGTATGCGCCCAATGTGGAAGAGTACACCGATGCCGTGGTTTTGGGACGGATTGTGGATGGCTCGGTGATGGTGCTGTCTACGGAAAAGACCAAGCTCCACGCGGCAAGGGAATGCAAAGCAAAGCTGGAGGCTGTAAAAGCCCCCATCCTCGGCGCGGTGCTGAACGGCTAAAAGCTCTCGGAAATGATCGGCTAAATTAGGCTGAATGGCACTGTGGCTCCCTTGTGCAAACGGAGCCTTTTCCTATCTGCTTTTCGTCATTGCACCTTACCGCCGTATATGCCCCGCGTCATTGCAAACCAGCTGCGTATACCCCCACGTCATTGCGAACCAGTGCCGCAGCACTGGTGTGGCAATCTTCTCCCGGACAACTGGGGCAGCTGGTGCAAAAAGAAGATTCCCGCGGCTGTCTAGCGCCGCAGCGCTGTGCAGAGCGCAACCGCCGTAGGCGGCTCTTAGCGCGAGTAGTGCGCACTGCCTCGGAATGACGAAAAAAGAGTGTCATTGCAAACCGGATGCCGGTTCGCAATGACACTTTTCCTATTTATACATACCCATACAGTCCCCGGACGCTGACTTCGCCGGAGACCACGGGCTTTACTTCTCCGGTATCGGAAAACCGGACGATGAGATCCCCCTCGGGGCCAATATCCAGGGCGGTGCCGTGACGGATTTCCTCTCCCCGAACCAGGGAGATTTCCTGTCCCAGGGTGATGCAGTCCGTTTTATATTTGGTAAGCATGGCTTCTTTTCCGGTGAAGAGCGCCTCGTCCATCCGGGCAAAGGCGGCAAGCATTTTCGCTGCCAGGGTGGGCCGGGAGATGGGGCGGCCCAGGGCCATGGCAAGAGAACCGGCGGTGGAGCGGATTTCCGCGGGAAAATCCGTTTCCTTCTGGCTGCAATTGATGCCCACGCCAATAATGGCCCAGTCCAGCTCCCCCTGGGCGTTCAGCCCGGTTTCCGTGAGGATTCCGGCTATTTTTCTGCCCTTCAGCACCAGATCGTTCGTCCATTTAATGCCGGGGCGAATGGCGGCGGCCTTTTCTACGGCATCGCACATTGCCTCTGCGGCGGCGCAGGTCAGGTGCATTACCTTCCGGGGAGAGCAGCCGGGGCGCAGGAGAATGCTCAGATAAATGCCGCTGCCGCTGGGGGACTGAAAGCTTCGGCCCATCCGGCCCCGGCCCAGGGTCTGGCAGTCTGCCACGGCGGCGGCGCCCTGGGGAGCCCCCTGGGCAGCCATCCGCTTTAAATAGCTATTGGTGGAATCAATGGTATCAAAATACTGCACCTGATCCCGCCAGGGGTAATCCTGGGGGAGGGCGGAGAGAATTTCTTCCAGCATTTTAGTCAGCGTCCTTTACGATTTCTTCCGGGGGCTGATCCAGCACCTCCGGGTGACGGAACAGCCGCTTGAAATACTTGATAAACGAAGCATAGTAGAAGCCGTCCACCGTCCGTTCGTCCAGGGTGAACCGGAAATCCACATATTTCCGCTCCGCCACCGTGCCGTCCGGCTGAATTTCCATGGTTCTGCGCTTGCAGCCAAAGGCAGCAAATATTGGCAGATTGCCAAAATCATACAGGTGGTGATACACCGGGGAGATGCCCAGAGAACCCAGGGAGGTCATGTAAATGCTGCCGTGGAAGGGACTGACCTCCAGCAGCGCCTTGGGCAGCAGCCCGAAGTAATCCAGGGTTTTGAGGAACCACACACAGAACTTGAGGAACACCCCCGGAAGCAATGTCAGGCCAAAGGCCACATTGTCCACGGCGGCGTCGGCAGGGGTGTTTTTTGCTTTTACCACGGCCTCGTTCATCTTCCGGTAGACATCGTAGGCAGTGTCCCGGGGGGTGAGGTGGAGCTTGATTTCCGTCTCCTCCCCATCGGTGGACATATCCTTTTTTACGGTCATGGAGAACTGGATGTCCTCTCCCCGGGAGAAGATCCGCTGACCGGCAACAAACCGGTTTACCCCGGGATACTTGGCAATGCTCCGGCAGAAGCAGGCTAAGAATACATGGATGAGGCCGAAGTTCGTCAGCCCCTCCCGGCGCTTTTGGCGGATGTAGCGCTCGGCGGCGGTGATTTCAAAGGGCTCTTCAAAAAGGTTGGCAGCCCCCGTGCGGTTTACCATAATGTAGGGAATCATCTGGTAGGTGGGGCTCAGGGAGCGGATGCGCCGCCCGTCTACCCGGTCGCCCCAGGTGGGGTGGTATTCTCCGGCGGGATGAATGCGGATGGCGAAAACCAGCAGGGTGCAGCCCAGAAACAGCAGCGTATTGGGCAGCAGCAGCATCACTCTGGGCCAATCCTTCAGGAAAATGGCCTGACGGTTATAGTAGTAAATGGCTGCCAGAGGGGTGAGCATAATGGGCAGCAGAAGCCAGACCCGGTGGGCATGGAGCCCGGAGGTGATATCCGTATACAGGAAGGCAAAGAAGAACATGGCAATCCAGAACAGGGCCACCATGGCGTGCCCCTGCAGAGAATCCTTTGACCACACGGCGGCAAACAGAGCCAGCATCCACACGGGAATGGCGGTTTTGTAGAATTGCTCCTGCCCCTGCAAAAGGGTAATCAGGGCATACAGCACCGTGGCTGCCACCGGCAGCACCAAATGCCACCACACATTGCCGGGGTGAGGCAGGGATTGGAAGAGCATAATTCTGCTGATGGCAGAGGCCGCCAGAAGCAGGGCCATCAGCCAGACAAATGCATTTTTGGGGGAGACGTAAAAATGAATACGGTTTTTCATATCGGTTTCCTCTTGTTATTCTTGCAGTTTTTTCTTTAGACAGGCGATATGCCGGGGCTCCGTGCCGCAGCAGCCGCCCAAAAGCTGAGCGCCGTTTTCCTTGCAGGAAAGCATGATGTCCGAATAGGGTTCGGGCGCCAGGTGGTATTCCGCAATCCCTTGGTCATTGATCACGGGGGTTCCGGCGTTGGGCTTGCAGATCAGCGGAAGCTTTGTAAACCGGCGGAGCTTGCTGACGAGGTAGGGGGTCATGTCGTCGGCACCCACGCAGTTAAAGCCCACGGCGGCAGCGCCCCAGTCCTCCAGCTGCTTCATCAGCGGGCCGGCATCCTGTCCGCCAAACAGGTAGCCGCCGGACTGCATGGTAAAGGTAATCATGGTGGCACCGGCCCCTTCCAGCTGGGCGGCGGTGAGAATGGCCTCTGCCTCCTGGGGGTAGAGCAGGGTCTCGCCCACCAAAAGGTCAGCTCCGCCATCGATGAGACCGCGGATCTGGCAGCGGTAGTTTTTCACCATCAGGTCAAAATTGTCCGGATCCCAGCTGTCGCAGTAGGCTGCCAGTGTGGCAATGTCACCGGCAACCAGGCTCTCCGGAGCGGCGGAGCGGGTCAGGGCAATCAGCTGGGCGTTGATGGCCTCGCAATGGTTTTGCAGGCCGATTTTTTCCAGGGCAATGGGCTGGGCCTGGAAGGTGGGGGCGTAGATGATCTTGCTCCCGGCTTGGGCATAGCCCCGCTGGAGCTGCACCAGAACCTCCGGATTTCGCAGCACCCATTCCTCGGTGGAGCAGTCCCGGGGCATTCCCTTTTTTCGCAGCCAGGAGCCGGTAGCACCGTCCAGCAGCCAGGTGGAAGTACCCAGAGCGGCGTGAAATTCTTCTGTAGTAAGCATGGCAGTCCCTCACTTTTCATGTCCTGGGAATTATTATAATGGATACGGGACAGAATTGCAATATCCGGGTGTAAGCTTAGGTATATTGACCTTTTCGCCAAAATCTGGTAGTATAGGGAAACCGGAGCGGGGGCGTGCACTGGCATGCAATATACCGGCGTCATTTCGAGGCAGTGACCGATGTCACTTCCGTGGGAATCCTGGCGTAATACCTGTCGCGGTCAGTCTGCCGCGAGATTGCCACACCAGTGTGCGCACTGGTTCGCAATGACGAGGGAGCAGTGTGCGCACTGGTTCGCAATGACGAGGGCGCAGCGTGCGCGCTGGAAAGCAATGACGCAGGGCGCAGCGCCCTGCAAACCTCTACAATAATATAAAAGGAGTAAACCCATGAAAAAAACTGTTTTGCGGGAATATGCCCGCCTGATCGTAAAAAGCGGCGTGAATGTCCAGAAGGGGCAGGAGGTTCTTGTCTATGCAGACCTGGATCAGCCGGAGTTTGTCCAGCTGGTGGTGGAGGAGGCCTATAAGGCCAAGGCCAAGAAGGTATGCGTGGAGTGGAACTATCAGCCTTTGACCAAAATCCACACCCGTTACCGCAGCGTTACCACGCTGGGCACGGTGGAGGAGTGGGAGAAGGCCCGGCAGCAGCACTATGTGGATGCCGTGCCCGCCCGGATTCACCTGATTTCCGAAGACCCCGACGGCCTGAAGGGCATCAATATGGAAAAGCTGACCAAGGCAAAGCGAATGAGCTACCCCATTCTCAAGCCCTATAAGGATCAGCTGGAAAACAAGCAGCAGTGGTGCATTGCCGCCGTCCCCGGAAAGGCCTGGGCCCAGAAGGTGTTCCCCGGAATGCGCACCTCCACCGCAGTGGAAAAGCTGTGGCAGGCCATCCTGGATGCATCCCGGGTTACGGAAGACCCCATCGCCGCCTGGGAAGCCCACAATGCCGACCTGCAGCAGCGGTGCGATTACCTCAATGGCCTGCACATCAAGCAGCTGCACTACACTGCCGATAACGGCACGGACTTTACCGTGGGCATGATTCCCCAGGGCAGATTCTGCGGCGGCGGAGAGAAGACCATCGGCGGCATTTTCTTTAACCCCAATATCCCCACGGAGGAGTGCTTCATTTCCCCCATGCGGGGCCAGGCCGAGGGCATTGTCTACGCCACCAAGCCCCTGAGCTACCGGGGCATCCTCATTGAGGATTTCTCCATCCGCTTTGAAGGCGGCAAGGCCGTAGAGGTGCACGCCGCCAAGGGAGAGGACGTGCTGCAATCCATGATCTCCATGGACGAGGGCGCTGCCTACCTGGGCGAGTGCGCTCTGGTTCCTCAGGCAAGCCCCATTGCCGAAAGCGGCCTGCTGTTTTACAATACCCTTTTTGACGAGAATGCTGCCTGCCATCTGGCCCTGGGCATGGGCTTCCCCGATACCATCGAGGATTTCCAGAATAAGACCCTGGATGAGTGCCGGGCTCTGGGTATTAACGATTCCATGATCCACGAGGACTTTATGATCGGCTGCGACACCATGAATATCGATGCTCTGTGCGCCGACGGCTCCGTAAAGCCCATTTTCCGGGGCGGCAACTGGGCGTTTTAACCGGCAGAAAGCCGCCTGAGAATTTTTTTAGAAAAACGCAAAAAAGGACTTGCATTTTTATAAGCCCTGTGCTATTATATTCAGGCGATTTAAGATTGCTAGGGGCGAGTATGCCCTTTAACTGATATGAAAGAGGTGAAAGAAATGAAGGAAGGTATCCATCCTAACTACGAACAGACCACCATCCGCTGTGCATGTGGTAACGTCATCACGACCGGTTCTACCAAGAAGGACATTCGTGTTGAAATCTGCTCCAAGTGCCACCCTTTCTATACCGGCAAGCAGAAGCTGGTTGACACCGGTGGACGTGTTGATCGCTTTAACAAGCGTTTCGGCCTGAAGTAAGATGCTTTTGATACCCGCACTACGGCTCGTAGTGCGGGTATTTTTTTGTTGCTCTGCTGCCAGGGTGTGTGGTATACTAAACGGGAACCACAGGAGGATTGTATGGAAGAAAGAATGGATGGGCCTGCCCAGGAGCGGGCCGTATTGGTTGGACTCAATGCCGACTGCTTTACCCAGGAGCAGACGGCAACGGAAGAATCTCTGGAGGAGCTGGAAGCGCTGCTGGAAACCGCCGGCGGCTTCTGCACCGGGAAAATGCTGCAAAACCGGCACACGCCCGATTCCCACAGCTTCATTGGCGAGGGAAAGGCGCAGGAGGTTCGGATGCTGGTGGAGGCCACGGCTTCTACCATGGTGATTTTTGATAACGAGCTTTCCCCGGGAAATATCCGGGCGCTGGAGGAGATTATCGGGGTTACGGTGCTGGACCGCAGCGCCCTCATCATGGATATTTTCGCCCAGCGGGCCAGAACCCGGGAGGGCAGGCTCCAGGTGGAGCTGGCCCAGTATAAGTATTTGCTGCCCCGTCTATCCGGCATGGGCCAGAGCCTTTCCCGGCAGGGCGGCGGCATCGGAACCCGGGGCCCCGGCGAAACCAAGCTGGAAAGCGACCGGCGGCACATCCGGGAGCGGATCAGCCGTTTGGAGGCGGAATTGGAGCAGGTGCGCCAGGTGCGGGGCGTCCAGCGGGAGCGGCGGATGAAGAATTCCGTGCCGGTGGTTGCCATTGTGGGCTACACCAATGCAGGAAAATCCACCCTTTTAAATCAGCTCACCGGGGCGGGTATCCCTGCCAACAACCGGCTGTTTGATACCCTGGATACCACCTCCCGGCAATTAAAGGTTTCGGATAATCTGGATGTGATTCTCTCCGATACCGTGGGCTTTATTTCCAAGCTGCCCCATCATCTGGTGGATGCCTTCCGGGCAACTCTGGAGGAACTGGAGTATGCCGATGTGCTGCTCCACGTCATCGATGCGGCAGACCCCAACCGGGCAGACCACATTGCCGTTGTGGATAAGCTGATTGCCTCTTTGGCAAAGCCCGGCACGCCGGTGATTTACTGCTACAACAAGGCAGACCTGGTCAGCCGGGAGGAGATCCCCACAGGGGAGAACGTGATTGCCGTGTCCGCCTCCAAGGGGGTTAACATGGAATCGCTTTTAAAGCTGATTGAAGTTACCCTGGGCCATTCCCGGCACCATGTAGTGCTGCGGCTGCCCTACGCCTTGGGCGGTCAGGTGGATACGCTCCATTCCGGGGCAAAGGTCAACACTGTGGACTATACCCCGGAGGGAATAGAAATCGATGCCATCCTGGATGACATTCTCTACGGTCGTCTCCGGGATTATGTAATAAAGGAGTGCTGACCTTTGGAGGAATATCTGGTTCCCACGGCCCTTGGGGAGGATGAATTTGTAGAGAAAAAATCCCGGTTTATTGGGCACATCTGGCCTGTGGAAACCGAGGAGGAGGCCCTGGAGAAAATCCAGGAAATGAAAAAGAAGCACTACGATGCCACTCACAATTGCTGGGCCTATATCATCCGGGATGGGGCCGTCCGATTTTCCGATGACGGAGAGCCGGGAGGGACCGCCGGAATGCCCATGCTCCAGGTGCTCCAAAGGGAGGAGCTATATAATGTGGTGTGCGTGGTCACCCGGTATTTTGGCGGGATCCTCCTGGGAGCGGGAGGCCTGGTTCGGGCCTATACCAAGGGGGCAAAGATCGCCGTAGACGCGGCGGGAAAATCCATGAAGCGGGTTTGGACGGTGCTGTACTTACCCTGCCCCTATCCCTTTTACGAGCGGGTGAAGCTGGCGGTTGCCGCCTTTGAGGGGCTGATCCGCAAGACGGATTACGGTGCGGAGATTGAATTGGAGGTTCTGTTCCCCCAGGGCCGGGTGGATGCCTTCCTGACCCACCTGAGGGACATGACCAGCGGCACCATAGAGGCAATGGAAATCGGTCAGGAATACAAGGCCTTCCCCGTGGAGAGAGGGTAAGCGGCGCAGCCGGATGTCACGACCCAAGAGGAGACATTGGCGCGCTGCTTGCCATCGCGACCGCAGGGCACGTTACCTTCCCTGGCAGGGTGGCGCTCCGCGCGTTGTTGCGAGCCAGCGCGTACACCCCTTCGTCATTGCAGGCCAGCCGCAGCCTTCCTTTCGTCATTGCAGGCCAGCCGCAGCCCTCCTTTCGTCATTGCGAACCAGCGCGCACGCTGGTGTGGCAATCTTGGGCTTTGATAACCGGACATGGGATATAAAAATACAAACAAGGAGTGATTGTTTTGACGGTTCGGGAAGAATTGGAGCGCTTGGAGCACAAGCGGCTTAACCCTTTGGCAACCTTTTCTGACCAGAGCACCGGTCGGCCCAGGCCGGAGCCGGAGCGGGAGGAGGATGTGCGCACCTGCTTCCAGCGGGATACAGACCGGGTGGTGCACAGCAAGGCCTTCCGGCGGCTGATGCATAAAACCCAGGTGTTCCTCCGCCCGGAGGGCGACCACTACCGTACCCGGATGACCCACACCCTGGAGGTCACCCGAATCGCCAAAACCATTACAAGGGCCCTTGGGCTGAACGAAGACCTGGCAGAGGCCATTGCCATGGGCCACGATCTGGGCCACACCCCCTTTGGGCACGCCGGAGAGGGAGCCCTGTCGGAGTGCTGGGGCAAGCCCTTCCGCCACAACGAGCAGAGCCTGCGGGTGGTGGACTGCCTGGAAAAGGACGGGCAGGGACTGAACCTGTGCAACGAGGTGCGCATGGGTATTCTGGGCCACACCGGGCCCTATATCCCGGAAACCCTGGAGGGGCAGATTGTCCGCCGGTCGGATCAGATTGCTTATGTAAATCACGATATCGATGACGCCATCCGGGCGGGAATCCTGTCCCCGGAGGATATCCCCAGGGATATTGCCGGTATTTTGGGAGACAACCAGCGGGATCGGATCAATACCCTGGTGTGCGATACAATCCGGGTATCCCGGGAGGCCGGGGCGATTCAAATGACGCCCCAGGTGGAAAAGGCGCTGGCAGACCTGCGCAGCTTTATGTTTGAGCGGGTCTACCGCAATCCCGTTGCCAAGGGGGAGGAGCGGAAGGCCAAGGCCATGCTCAAAAGACTCTTTGAGTATTATGTAAAGCACCCGGAGGAGCTGCCGGAGGATTTTCAGCCCCAGCTGAGCTTCGACGGCATGGAGCGCACGGTGTGCGACTACATTGCAGGTATGACGGATAACTACGCGGTTTGGAAATTTAATGAGATTTTTGTCCCAACCGGCTGGAATGTCCGGGGCTGATGTGATATAATACACGGAAAGCATGAAAGGAGGGAGCACAGTGCCTTTCCCACCGGCATTTTTGGATGAGCTGGCGGCCCGCAACCCCATTGAAGAGGTGGTGGGCCAGTATGTGAATTTAAAGCGTTCCGGCAGCAATCTCTTTGGCCTTTGCCCCTTCCACGGAGAAAAGACCCCTTCCTTTTCCGTTGCGCCGGACAAGGGGATCTTCTATTGCTTCGGCTGCCACAAGGGCGGCAGCGTGATCAATTTTGAAATGGAAATCGAGGGGCTCAGCTATCCGGATGCCGTTCGTGCCCTGGCCCAGCGGGCGGGGATGGAGGTGCCGGATGACGAGCAGTACCAGAGCCGCTACCGCCAGCAGGAGCGGCTGTGGGCCCTGAGCAAGGAGGCGGCCCGGTTCTTTGTTTCCCAGCTCTATGCCCCTGCCGGAGAGGAGGGCCTGCGCTATGCCCAAAAGCGGGGCATGACCCGGAAGACCCTGACCCGGTTTGGCATCGGCTTTGCCCCCGATAGCTGGAATAGCCTTGTGGATGCTATGCTTGCCAAGGGCTATACAGAGCAGGAATTAAAGGAGGCGGGTCTGGTATCCGTTTCCCAGAAAAACGGGCGGATTTTCGACCGGTTCCGCAACCGGCTGATGTTCCCCATTATCGATGTCCGGGGCAACGTCATCGGCTTTGGCGGGCGGGTGATGGACAATTCCACCCCCAAATACTTAAATTCCCCGGAAACGGTGATTTTTAACAAGCGAAAAAACCTGTTTGCCCTGAATATCTCCAAAAAGACCAAGCTTGGCTATATGATTTTGGTGGAGGGCTATATGGATGCCATCGCCCTGCACCAGTATGGCTTTGATTGCGCGGTTGCCTCTCTTGGCACCTCCCTGACGGAGGAGCACGCGGTGCTCTTAAGCCGGTACACCGACCAGGTGATGCTCATCTACGATGGGGACGATGCCGGGCAGAACGCCACCCGCCGGGCCATCCCCATGCTGGAAAAGGCGGGGCTGCAGGTGAAGGTGCTGCAAATGCGGGACGCCAAAGACCCGGATGAATTCCTGAAAAAGTTTGGCGCAGACAAGTTCCGCCTCCTTTTGGAGGAATCCTCCAACCGGGTGGAATATCAGCTGCGGGCCATTGAAAAGAAATATGACCTGACCCAGGATGAGGAGCGGGTAAAGTTCATTGCCGAGGCGGCGGACTTTATCGCTTCCTTGCCCGGGGCGGTGCAGCGGGAAATCTACGGAACCCGGGCGGCGGAGGCGGCGGGCATCAGCCAGGAGGCCATGAAGCTGGAGACAGGCAAGGCCTACAAGCGGCGGCTATCCAAGGAGAAGCGGAAGCAGGAGCACATTGATCTGGCCCCTGCCATCGCCCGGCAGCCCAAGAGCCGCACCATCCACTACGAAAACGTGAAGTCTGCCATGGCAGAGGAAACGGTGATTGCCCTGTGCCTGCGGGATCCGGGCCTGATTCAGGAAACCGGGGACTTAACAGGGGACATTTTCTCCTCGCCCCTTCTGGGCCGGGTGTTTGACCAGCTGGTGCACCAGAGCAGGGAAGGAAAAGAGCCCACCCTGACAGGGCTTACGGACTTTACCGGGGAGGAGATGGCCCACATTGCGGGCATTCTCCAGCGGAACACCGACCCGGTATCGGAGCAGGCGCTGAACGACAGCATCCGGGTGATCCGGGATGCCCACCAGTTCAAAAGCGCCGGGTCGGATGAAGACCTTCGGCTGCTTCAACAGAAATTACGGGAAAGTAAAGGAATCAGAGCATGACAGAGCTTTTGGACAAAGATCAGGAAACCGCCATTCCCGCCCCGGTGGACGAGGACGATATCCGTCAGTATCTCCGGGAAATTCGCTCCTACCCCCGGCTCACGCCGGAAGAGGAGCGCGTCCTGGCCCAGCGCTGTGCCCAGGGGGACGAGGAGGCCATCCGAAAGATGGTCAACAGTAATCTCCGGCTGGTGGTGTCCGTTGCCAAGGAGTATGCCGGGCGGGGCGTGCCGCTGCTGGATCTCATCCAGGAGGGCAGTATTGGTCTGCTGGCTGCGGCCCGGAAGTTTGACTACACCAAGGATTTCCGGTTTTCTACCTACGCTACTAAGTGGATTCGCCAGGGCGTGACCCGGTGCCTGCTGAACCATGCGGGAACCATCCGGGTTCCGGTGCACACCGCCGAGCGGATGCGGAAAATTCAGGCGGCCCAGGCGGTGCTGCGGCAGGAGCTGGGGTGCGACCCCACGGCAGAGCAGATTGCCCAGCGTGTGGATATGCCCGCAGAAAAGGTGCAGGAGCTGCTGATGCTCTCTCCGGATATCTGCTCCCTGGATGTGCCCACAGGTGACGGAGAAAAGGGAACATTGGGAACCCTTTTGGAGGACATGGAAGCCCCTCAGCCCCAGGAGGAGCTGGTGCGCAAGGAGCTGACTGATATGATGGACAGGCTGCTGGATTCCCTGAATCCCAGGCAGCAGACCATCCTGCGCCTTCATTTCGGCTTGGAGGACGGAACCTGCTATTCCCTGGAGGCCATCGGCGAAAAACTGGGCATTTCCAAGGAGCGGGTTCGGCAGATCGAGAAACAGGCCATGGACAAATTGCAGGCCATGGGTACCAGTATGGGATTGGAGGATTTCCTGGAATGATGGATATGGAGTTTGATTTTGGGGATTCCCCCTGGGAAACCTGGCTGGCCTCCAAAAAGCCGGGAGACAGCCTGAATGCTGCCCAGCTGCTGTCCTTTTTGGAGGAGGAGACGGAGGAAGCCGTAGAGGATGCCTTCGCCGCTATTGCAGAAAAGAACCTTTTGCTGGATATCACCGCCCTGCCCCGGAAGCAGTATGTGGGCCAGGCGGCTCTGCGTCTGCGGCAGGAGGCCCAGATGGCAGAAGGGGGAATGGACACGACGGCGCTGTCCGAAAATGACCCCCTGCGGCTGTACCTGGAAGAGATTCAAAGCATTGCCCCGAAGACGGAGGAGAAGACCCTCCTGCAAAAGGCGGCCCAGGGTGACGAGGGCGCCCAGGAGGAGCTGACAAGCCTGGGGCTCAGCCGGGTGGCGGAGCTGGCAAAGGAATGCGTGGGCTACGGCGTGCTGCTGATGGATCTCATTCAGGAGGGCAGCCTGGGCCTGTGGCAGGCAGTGCAGGCCTACCGGGGCGGGGACTATTCTGCCCAGCGGGATCGGGCCATCCGGGAGAGCATGGCAAAGGCCATCACCATTCAGGCCCGGAACAACGGCGTGGGCCAGAAAATGCGCCAGGCGCTGGAGGACTACCGGGCGGTAGACCAGCGGCTTCTGGGGGAGCTGGGGAGAAATCCCACCCTGGAGGAGATTGCCCTGGAAATGCACATCACTCCGGAGGAGGCGGCAACCGTCAAGCGGAATCTGGACGATGCCAGTATGCTGGATAAGGCCACGGCCCAGCCGGCGGAGGAGCAGGAATCGGAAGAAGACCAGGCGGTGGAGGATACCGCCTATTTCCAGACCCGCCAGCGGATTCAGGAGCTTCTGAGCGTGCTGCCGGAAGTGGATGCACGTCTTCTGTCCCTGCGCTTCGGCCTGGATGGGGAAAAGCCCATGAGCCCGGAGGAAGCAGGCAGACGCCTGGGTCTTACCCCCCAGGAGGTGCTGGACAGGGAAGCCAAGGCCCTTACCGCACTGCGGCAGGAGCAGTAAAAAATACACCCAAACTTCGGGTTTCAGAAGGGAAAAAGAAACAATGTCTAAGAAAAATTCCATTGCTATTGATGGCCCTGCCGGGGCAGGAAAGAGCACCATCGCCCGGCGGCTTGCCGCAGAGCTGGGCTACCGCTATGTGGATACCGGCGCCATTTACCGCACCGTGGCCTATTTTATGGATTTGTGGGGGGTAAGCCCCAAGGATGTGGACGGGGTGAACCGCTACATTGACGAGCTGACCATCGGCATTGAGTACGATGACCAGGGCGTGCAGCACATGATCATGAACGGCATGGATGTGACGGAGGATATCCGCACCCAGGAAATTTCCCAGAAGGCCAGCCTGATTTCCGCCCACGCCGTGGTGCGGGAGGTGCTGCTGGATATGCAGCGGGAAATCGCCGAGAAGCAGGACGTGGTGATGGACGGACGGGACATCGGCTCCGTGGTGCTGCCCAAGGCCACGGTGAAAATTTTCCTCACGGCTTCTCCCGAGGTCCGGGCCCGCCGCCGGTGCAACGAGCTCCTTGCCAAGGGCCAGAAGGCAAACTACGAAAAGGTGCTCAAGGAAATTCAGCAGCGGGATTACCAGGATACCCACCGGGAGATTGCGCCCCTCAAGATGACCCGGGAATCCGTAAAGCTGGATACCTCCGATATGACCGTCGATGAAGTGATCGATGCCATGAAGAAGATCATCGGGGAGAAGCTGGGGGCATGAGTGTACGTTTGGCAAAAAGCGCCGGGTTCTGCTTCGGCGTCAACCGGGCGGTGGAGCTGGTGCAGTCTGCCGCCGCAGCAGGCAAGCATACCGTTACCCTGGGGCCCATCATCCACAACCGCCATGTGGTGGAGCAGTTCCGGAAGGATGGCATTGGAGTGATTGATTCTCCCCGGCAGGCCCGTCCCGGGGATACGGTGATTATTCGCTCCCACGGCGTCAGTCGGGCGGTTTACGAGGAGCTCCTTGCCCAGGGGGCGGAGATCATCGATGCCACCTGTCCCTTTGTCAAGCGGATTCACGGCCTTGTGAGTCAGGCCGAGGAGGAAGGCAGGCTTCCCATCATCATCGGAACCCCTACCCACCCGGAGGTGGAGGGAATTGCAGGCTGGTGCAGCCGGTGCCGGATTTTTGACAGCGTGGAAGCCCTGGAGAAATGGGTCAAAGAGGAACAGGTTGACCCGAATTCACCAATTTGTATGGTTTCACAAACAACATCCACTGAAAGTTTGTGGAAATTATGCAGAAATTTTGCAAAAAAACAGTTTACTAACTTGAAAATTTTTGATACAATATGTAAAGCGACTGAGGATAGGCAAACCGAGGCGGCGCTTTTGAGCCGCCGGAGCCAGGCTATGGTTGTGGTTGGAGATGCGAAAAGCTCCAATACCGGCCGGCTAGCCATGATTTGCCGCGAATACTGCGACCGTGTAGCTCTTGTTGACGATGCCAGCGAACTGGAGCCCGCGTTTTTCGCCGGTATCACTGATGTTGGAATCACGGCCGGTGCGTCCACACCGGCGTGGATTATAAAGGAGGTCAACAAGACTATGAGCGAAATTACCAATGTTGAGGCTGTACAGGAGGAGAACTTTGCAGAGCTTCTCGAGCAGTCCATCAAGACTTTAAATACAGGAGATAAGGTTATCGGCACCGTTACCGGAATCGGCAATACCGAGGTCCAGGTCGATCTGGGCACCAAGCATGCCGGTTACATTCCTTATGATGAAGTCAGCAACGATCCCACTGTAAAGCCCGAAGACATTCTGAAGGTTGGCGACCAGATCGAGGTTTTCGTGGTTCGCGTCAACGATCAGGAGGGCACTGTGCAGCTGTCCAAGAAGAAGCTGGACGGTCTGAAGGTTTGGGACGAGATGGCAGACTATGTGGAGAATAAGACCACCATCGATGCCGTCATCACCGAAGAGAACAAGGGCGGCCTGGTTGCCAATGTGAAGGGCGTTCGCGTCTTCATTCCCGCTTCCCAGTCCGGCGTTGCCAAGGGCGGCGATATGGCTGCTATGGTGGGCAAGCCCGTACAGCTGAAGATCACCGAGGTCAACCGTGCCCGCCGCCGCGCCATCGGCTCCATCCGTGCCGTAAACGCTGAGGCCCGCAAGGCTGCTCAGGAGAAGATCTGGAGCGAGATCGAGGTCGGCAAGAAGTACCATGGCACCGTGAAGTCCCTGACTTCCTACGGCGCATTCGTGGACATCGGCGGCGTGGACGGCATGGTTCATGTTTCCGAGCTGAGCTGGAACCGCATCAAGACTCCCGCTGACGTTGTGAAGGTCGGCGACGAGATCGATGTTTACGTCATCTCCTTTGACCCCGAGAAGCACAAGATTTCTCTGGGCTACAAGACCGCTGAGATGAACCCCTGGAACCAGTTCATGACCAACTACAATGTTGGTGATGTTGTGGATGCCAAGGTTGTAAAGCTGATGACCTTCGGCGCTTTCGCAGAGATCCTGCCCGGCGTTGACGGGCTGATCCACATTTCCCAGATCGCTGACCGCCGCATTGGCAAGCCCGAGGATGTTCTGTCCGAGGGTCAGGAGGTCAAGGTTAAGATCACCGATGTGGATTCCGAGAACAAGCGCATCTCCCTGTCCATCCGCGCTCTGCTGGAGGACGGCGAAGAGGACGCTGAGTAATCCTTTTTCCCAATAATTGATAGGGACTGTTAAAAAATGCGTCATTGCGAACCGGCCCGCATGCTGGTGTGGCAATCTTCTCCCGGATATTGCGGAGAATTTTGAATTTGTCATACCGGACGGTTTGGCTAAATTCTGTGACAGTGCGTTTTTTATCAGTCCCTATTTGAATATGTGCGCAAGAATTCTCTGAGCAATTAAATAGCTCTTGTGTCAACGCTTAAAAGAAAAGGAGAAAATTATGGTCAAGCACATCATTTTCTTTACCCTAAAAGCCGATGCTGACAAGGATACCGTCATTGGGGAAGCCGAAAAGGCCCTGATGCCCCTGGTGGGGAAAATCCCGGGGCTTACCAAAATGGAAGTGAAAAAGACCTTCTGCGGCCCGGACTTTGTGCTGTATTCCGAGTTCGATTCCAGGGAATCCCTGGATGGCTATGCAGACCATCCCCTGCACATAGAAGCAAAGAGCCACTTCTTTCCCTGGGTAGAGGCAAGAGTGGCTGCTGACTATACCGTATAAGGAGAATATGCCATGAAAGCAATTGTAACCGTTGTGGGAAAAGATCGGGTTGGCATTATTGCCGCCGTATGCACCAAGCTTGCCGAGTTCAATGTGAATGTGCTGGATATCAGCCAGACCGTTATGCAGGGCTATTTTACCATGATGATGGCCACGGAGGTCTCCCAGTGCAATGTCTCCGTGGCAGAGCTCAATAAGGCCATGGAGGCCATGGGCGCGGAGATGGGCCTGTCCATTCGGGTGCAGCGGGAAGATATCTTCCAGTCCATGCATCGGGTTTGAGGGCGCGCCATGCTGGATCAAAAGGATATTCTGTCCACTCTGGACATGATTGATAATCAGCACCTGGATATTCGCACCATCACCATGGGCATTAGCCTTTTGGACTGCGCCGACCGGGATATCCATGTCTGCTGCGAGAAGATCTACAGTAAAATTACCCGCTGTGCCAAGGATCTGGTGAAGGTGGGGGAGGAGATCGAGGCGGAATTCGGCATTCCCATTGTGAATAAGCGGATTTCCGTCACCCCCATTGCTTTGGTAGCTGCCGCCTGCGAGGCGGATTCCTACGTGGAGATTGCAAAGACGCTGGATGCCGCCGCAAAAAAATGCGGGGTTAATTTCATCGGCGGCTTTTCTGCGCTGGTGCAGAAGGGCGCAACCAACAGCGACTGGAAGCTGATCCGCTCCATCCCGGAGGCAATGGCCTGTACGGATATGGTCTGCGCCAGCGTGAACGTGGGCTCTACCAAAGCGGGCATTAATATGGATGCAGTGAAGGAAATGGGCCTGATCGTGAAGAAAACCGCCGAGCTGACCCGGGATAACGATTGCCTGGGCTGTGCAAAGCTGGTGGTGTTTGCCAACGCCGTGGAGGATAACCCCTTTATGGCAGGCGCGTTCCACGGGGTGGGCGAGCCGGAGTGCGTCATCAATGTGGGCGTTTCCGGCCCCGGTGTTGTGTTCCATGCTTTACAGAGCGTCAAGGGACAGCCCTTTGACGTGGTAGCCGAGACTGTGAAGAAGACCGCCTTCCGCATTACCCGTATGGGCCAGCTGGTAGGTGTGGAGGCTTCCCGCCGCCTGGGAGTGCCTTTCGGCATTGTGGACCTGAGCCTGGCGCCTACCCCTGCCGTGGGGGACAGTGTGGCCCGGATTTTGGAGGAAATGGGTCTGGAAACCTGCGGAACCCATGGAACCACCGCTGCCTTGGCGCTGCTGAACGATGCCGTGAAAAAGGGCGGCGTGATGGCCTCCAATCATGTGGGCGGCCTTTCCGGCGCATTCATCCCGGTATCCGAGGATGAGGGCATGATCGCCGCCGCAGAAAAGGGAACGCTGGCTTTGGACAAGCTGGAAGCCATGACCTGTGTATGCTCCGTAGGTCTGGATATGATTGCCGTGCCGGGGGATACCTCTGCTGCCACCATCTCCGCCATCATTGCCGACGAAGCAGCCATTGGCATGGTCAATACCAAAACTACCGCCGTGCGTATCATCCCCGCCCTGGGGAAGACCGTAGGCGACCGGGTGGAAATGGGCGGCCTGCTGGGCTCTGCCCCCGTAATGCCGGTGCACACCGAAAAGAGCGAAGCGTTCATCGCCCGGGGAGGAAGAATCCCTGCACCGCTGCAAAGCCTGAAGAACTAAAAGAAGCGGTTGCCCCATTAAAGTAGAATTGCCCGAATAAAGGAACTGTCATTCCGAGCCAGTCCTCAGACTGGCGTGGGAATCCCCCGGTTGAATGGAAATGCTTACCAAAACGCATCCAAAAAGTTGGGGGATTGCCACACCAGTGACATCGGTCACTGGTTCGCAATGACAGTTTTTTTCTTTTGTGCTATTTGACGAAACGAATTTTTAATGAGACAGCCCTAAAATTTCACAGCGCGTGGCCCAGGAGATACCAGATAATCAGGAATCCCGGCAGCAGGGGCAGGTAGGCAGGCAGGGCGGCGGGGCTGATATGGATGATGAGGAAATTAAACCGATCCATGGCATAGAAGACCCCACAGAGAATTCCGGCGGAGAGCACGGATTTTGTCAGTTGTCTGCCGATTTTGCTGGAAAAGAAGAAGGCATACAGCCCGCCCAGTACAGGATTTACCACCGTCAGGAAAATACCCAGCACCAGCTTGAATACCCCCAGCAGCAGGCAGCTGAGAAGAATCACCAGCAGCACCGCCGGGGCGTGGTAAACAATCAGAGTGGGGAGGTATTTGTTAATGGCCCAGTGGGCAACCAGATGCAGACCCATTGCCAGAATCACGCTGAGAAACCGGGAAAGAAACCAAGTAAAGGGGTTATCCCCCTCCGGCAGCAGGGCATCCATGCAGTTGACTACAAAGGACAAAATCACCAGGGCCAAAATCTGGGAGCACAGGGCCTCAAAGCTGGTTCCGTGGAAGGGCAGCACAAAGAGGTAATCCTTTACAAAGGTGACAAAGGGCAGGGGAGACAGCAGGCTTTCCAGACCCTTGGGCTGAAAAGCGTAGATCATCACCGTCAGCACGTAAACGGTCAATATCCCTGCAGAAGAGGACATGGCATGGTTCAGGTCAGACCGGTTGCCGAACAGGAGCTTCGCAAGGAGCCCAACGCCAATGAGCACGGCGGCAAAAACCAGGATGAACTTGATGGAAGAGCCGATGTTAAAATCCGAGGGAACGAGGGCGGCTGCGGTGGTCAGGAGCTTGCCTAGGTCGGAAGGGAGCTTGTCCGATGCCGCGCCCCACAGGGCGGAGAGCTCCTGGGTCAGGTCAGAAATATCCATAATGGTACCTTTCTGTGGATTCTAGGGGAGAGTATAGACAGAAAATGGATAGGCAATACCAAAAAACCTCCGCCGAAAACGGCGGAGGTGAATAGCCTTTTTCGAGATAAATTACTTGATCTCGGCCTCGGCGCCGGCTTCCTTCAGTTCGGCAACCAGCTTCTCGGCATCTTCCTTGGAGATAGCTTCCTTCAGGGTCTTGGGGCAGTTGTCAACCAGATCCTTAGCGTCCTTCAGGCCCAGGCCGGTAGCGGCACGAACGACCTTGATAACGCCCAGCTTGGAAGCGCCGGCGTTCTTCAGGATAACGTCGAACTCGGTCTTCTCTTCAACCTCAGCAGCAGCGCCGGCAGCGGGAGCGGCAACAGCGGCAGCAGCGGCGGAAACGCCGAAAACATCCTCCAGGGTGTGAACCAGCTCGGACAGCTCCAGAACGGTCAGGCCCTTAACTTCCTCAACGAGAGCAGTGATCTTTTCACTAGCCATTGTAATAATCCTCCTAAAATGTAGATTTGATTGTGTTGGTTAACTTACGAACTTAAGCTTCTGCGGGAGCAGCAGCGCCGCCTTCCTTCTGCTCGCGGATCTGATCCAGAACAAAAGCCAGGCTGGAGATAGGAGCCAGGAAGGTACCCAGGACGGATGCAACCAGAGCATTCTTGCTGGGCAGCTCACCGAAGCCATTGAGCTGGTCGGCAGTCAGGACGGAGCCCTCAACCACGCCGCCTTTAATGGACAGGGTGCTCTTGTTCTTCTTGGCAAACTCGCACACGATACGAGCAGGGGCGATGGGGTCGCCGGTGGTGGAAGCCATGGCGGTGGTGCCGTTCAGAATCTCTGCAAAATCGTAGCCAGCATCTTTGGCAGCGAAATTGGTCAGGGTATTCTTAACAACGGAGTACTCAACACCAGCTTCACGGAACTGCTTACGCAGCTCGGTATCCTGAGCGACGGTGATGCCCTTGTAGTCGACGAAAACGACGGAAGAAGCTTCCTTCATCTTGGCGGACAGGGACTCAACAACGGCCTTCTTGCTCTCAAGAACCTTTGCGTTAGGCATAATTTTCACCTCCGAAAAAAATAAAAATGTCTTCCTGCCAGAAGACAGAAAGACACGCAAACTTTTCATTCAGCGCACCTCGGCAGGATTTACGTTTGCACCTGCTGTCTTTGGCAACTCGTGCATTATAGCATAGGTTCTGCTGCCTGTCAAGGACTTTTTGAAATTTTTTCAATAAAAACCCGGAGAACCGAGGTTCTCCGGGCACCCGCTTTAGCCGTACCGCATCCAATTATGACCTGCACGAAATGGCAGGTGGGTTGCCGCTCCCGACGTTCGCTGCTCCCAACATCCACCCAACGTCTGCGCGTGGGCGGGAGGTCTGCAATCCCGCCGGGAAGTCTAACTTCCCAATAAAAAAATGTGGGTCCAAAAGGATACAACACGCACCAAGCAGGAAAAAGGATAAATCCTTTTCTGATGATGGAAAACGGTTACTCCTCTTCTTCGTAGAGGGAATCCATAATGAGATCGTAAACGGCCTTCAGCTCGTTTTCATCCTCAATGCCGCACAGGATGGGCTCGCCGTCCTCTTCGATGGATTTGAGAATGCTCACTTCCAGATTATCTTCGTCGCCTTCGGCGGGGATCACCGCCATATAGCTTTCGCCGTTGTACTCCACCGTGGTGAGTACTTCCAGCTCGTATTCCTTGCCGTCTTCATCGGTGATGGTGATGAAGTCGGAGCCGTATTGATCTTCCATAGAAAGCTCCTTTCCGGGGCAGGTTTCATTGTCTATATTGTACAGCCATCTGGCGATAAAATCAAGAGGGAAATTTGTCGCCTTGATTTCTGGGGTAGTCTGCCCGGAAATTTAAGGAATATTCATGATTTTGGGGGTTTCGTTTTCTTTGTGGGTATGATATAATCTACCGATGATATGGTGAAGAGCCATGACCTTTTTGCAGCTGCAAGGCCTTTGCCTTCCTGCAAAGCCACAAAAATGACACGAACCAGGCGTTGGCCTTACTATTGGAGGATAAAACCTATGGCAAATGAAGAAAAAAAGAAAAGGAGAACCAAGAAGGAACGGCAGGAATGGAATCCCCATTGGACGCTGAAAACCCTGTATACCCTGGGGTCGGTTGCCCTGTCTGCCCTGAAAATCGCCATTGGCGGCTGCCTGACGGTGGTGCTCATTCTTTTAATATGCGGCGTAGTCTTTGTGGGAACCCTGGGAGACTACCTCCAAAACGATATCCTGAATGACGCCTCCAACTGGTCCATCGATGACTATGATCTGGAAAAGACCTCTTTTCTTTATTATGTGGACAGCGACGGAAATATTCAGCAGCTGCAGCAGATTTACACCACCACCGACCGGCAGATCGCGACCCTAGATGAAATCCCCCAGAATCTCATCAATGCTACGGTGGCAATTGAGGATAAGCGCTTCTATGAACATCAGGGCGTGGACTGGATCACCACGGTGAAGGCCTGCATGAATATGTTCTTCGGCGGGGACAGCCAGTTCGGCGGCTCCACCATTACCCAGCAGCTGATTAAAAACGTCAGCCAGGAAAACAGTATTACCGTGCAGCGGAAGGTTATGGAAATTTTCCGTGCCCAGATGTTTGAAAAGGAATACGATAAAGACGTCATTATGTACGAGTACCTGAACCGGATTTATCTGGGCAAGGGCTGCTACGGCGTCAAGAGTGCGGCGGCGGCTTACTTTGGAAAAGAGCTCCAGAGCCTGACAACGGCGGAGTGCGCCAGCTTGATCAGCATCACCAATAACCCCTCTCTGTTTAACCCCTATTCCCAGAGTACCTTTAAATACAAGGGCCAGGTTCGGGACGGTGCAGGCCGGAACCGCTACCGCCAGCTGAACGTCCTTTCAGAAATGCTGAACCAGGGCTATCTGACCCAGGAGGAATACGATGCGGCGGTGGCCCAGGAGATGGTCTTTAAGGAGGGCATTGCCCCGGAGGACCGCTGGGCAACCTGCGACAATTGCGGCTATTCCGGTACGGTTTCTTCCTTCCATCAGGAGGGCAGCCACTATTTCTGCCCCCAGTGCGGCAGCCGGACAACGGTAAACCAGGATGCCTCCCAGACGGTGTACTCCTGGTTTGTGGACTCCGCCATCCTGGATGTGGCGGCGGACTTTGCCGAGAAGGACGGCGTAAACTGGGAAGAAGCCGGGGAAAAGACCCGGAACTATTACCTGGAGCGTATCCAGAAGGGCGGCTATCATATCTATACTACCCTGGATATGGATGTGCAGAACCAGGTGGATGCCATCTATACGGATTTGGAAAAGATCCCCACCACCCGCAGCACCCAGCAGCTGCAGTCCGGCATTGTGGTCATTGACAACACCACCGGCGATGTGGTGGCTCTGTCCGGCGGCGTGGGGGAGAAGACGGATTTCTTCGCCTACAACAAGGCCACCCAGGCAAAGCTGCAGACGGGCTCTTCCCAGAAGCCCATCTCCGTCTATGCCCCCGCCTTTGAAAAGGGCGGTTTCAGCCCTGCCACGGTGATGAAGGATATGCCGGTGCAGTATATTGACGGCACGCCCTTCCCCAGAAACGACAGCCGGGAATACAACTATTCCCGTACCATTTACAGCGGCATTGTCTCCTCGGTGAATGCTATCTCCGCCAATACCCTCCAGGCCATCACCCCCAGCTACGGCTACAGCTTTGCCAAGTATAATTTCGGTCAGGAGTCTCTGGTAGACAGCCTGCCCGGCGCCAACGGGCAGACCCTGTCCGATGTGGCAATTGCCCCCCTGGCTCTGGGCGCACTGACCCAGGGCGCAACGGTGCGGGAAATGTCCGCCGCCTATGCCACCTTTGCCAACAATGGCGTATACCGGGAGCCCAGAACCTACACGAAGGTCTATAATTCTGACGGAGAGCTGGTGCTGGACAACACCCAGGACAGCCGCCAGATCCTCAGCCAGAAGACGGTGGAATATATCAACTACTGCCTGTACTACGCAGCCAACGCCGGCACCGGCGGCGCTGCCATCTTCCCGGGCCAGACCATTGCCGGTAAGACGGGCACCACCTCCAGCAACCGTGACCGCTGGTTCTGCGGCTACACGGGCTACTACACCGCCGCAGTATGGTGCGGCTATAACCAGCCGGAGCAGATTAACCTCACCGGCAACTACGGAAACCCCGCCGCACGACTGTGGAAGATGGTCATGCAGCCCGTCCACGAGGGCAAGGCCGCTGTGCCCCTGTATAGCGGAGCCCAATTCCAGACCGTTTCCGTGTGCCTGGATTCCGGCAAGCTGGCAACGGCTGCCTGCGCTGCCGATGCCCGGGGCAGCCGGGCGGTGTCCGTCAGCTGCTACCCCGAGGATGCACCTACGGAGTACTGCGATAAGCATACGGAGGTCACCTACTGTGTAGCCGGCGGCGGTATTGCCACGGAGTACTGCCGTCTGTTCTCCGATGCGGATGTGGAAACCCGTTCTCTTGTCAAGCTGACCCCGGATGAGGTGGCGGAGATCCGGGCCGCCATCGGCAACGGCCTGAAGGAGGAATACTATTCCGACAGCTACGTCTATGCGGTGGATGCCTCCGGCAATCCCATTGCCTGGCACGGCTTCCGGAATGACTATCCGGATAACGATGCTCCGTACCTCGTGTGCCAGCTGCACACCCACGATGCCTGGATCGAGGAAGGGCAGGACGAAACAACGAACCCTGACGAGCAGTTCCCCTTTGAAAACGGCGGGGAAACCGACAACGGTTGGGAAGGATAAATAGAAAAGGAGAAAGCCCATGCTGTGGATTTCGGATCAATGGAAAGATTACGAGGTGCTGGATGCCTCTGACGGCGAGCGCCTGGAGCGGTGGGGAAAGTATATTCTGGTTCGCCCCGATCCCCAGGTAATTTGGAGCACCCCCCATGCAGCTCCCCAGTGGAAAAAATATGATGCCCGCTATATCCGTTCCAGCACCGGCGGCGGGCACTGGTCGGATCACCATCTGCCGGAGCGCTGGCAGATTTCCTACCGGGATTATCTGACCTTCAATGTCAAGCCCATGAATTTCAAGCACACCGGTGTATTCCCGGAACAGGCCGCCAATTGGGACTTTATCCGGGAAAAGGTGGCCTCTGCCCACCGGCCCGTGCGGGTTCTGAATCTCTTTGCCTATTCCGGCGGCGCCACTCTGGCGGCGGCAGCCGGTGGGGCAGAGGTATTTCATGTGGATGCCTCCAAGGGCATGGTGGCCTGGGCCAAGGAAAATGCCCAGGCATCCGGCCTTGCCGACCGGCCCATCCACTGGATCGTGGATGACTGCGGCAAATTCATTCAGCGGGAAATCCGCCGGGGCAGACGCTACGATGGCATTATCATGGATCCCCCCAGCTATGGGCGGGGCCCCAGCGGGGAAATCTGGAAGATGGAAACCAGCTTTTTCCCCTTCCTCCAGGAGACTGCCAAGCTGCTGACGGATAACCCCTTGTTTGTGATTATCAATTCCTACACCACGGGGCTTGCCCCCTCGGCGGTGAGCTACGCTTCCGATGTGGTATTCGGAAGCACCCACGGCGGCAAAACCGCTGCCGGGGAGCTGGGTCTGCCGGTGAAGCAATCCGGACTGGTGCTGCCCTGCGGCGCTACCGGCAGATGGGAGCCCTGAGGGCCGGAGAAAAGAGGACAATAGATTGGAAGATATTATCTCTGTAGAGCACCTGGCCTTTGCCTACCCCGGTACGGAGGGGCAGAAGGAAGTGCCCGTTTTTGAAGACCTGAATCTTACCATTCAGCAGGGGAGCTTTGTGGCGATCCTGGGAACCAACGGCTGCGGAAAATCCACCCTGGCAAAGCATTTTAATTCCATTCTCCTGCCCACAGGAGGCAAGGTGTATGTGGGCGGCATCGATACCGCCAACCTGGAACGAATCATGGAGGTTCGCCGGCGTGTGGGCATGGTGTTCCAGAACCCGGACAACCAGATCGTTGCCAACGTGGTGGAAGAAGATGTGGCCTTCGGCCCGGAAAATCTGGGCGTTGCCAGTCCGGAAATCCGCAGAAGGGTGGATAAAGCCCTGAAGCAGGTGGGAATGTACGAATACCGGGAGCACGCGCCCCATCTTCTTTCCGGCGGACAGAAGCAGCGCATTGCCATTGCCGGAGTCATTGCCCTGGAGCCAAAGTGCATTGTGCTGGACGAGCCCACCGCCATGCTGGACCCCAGAGGCCGGGCGGACGTGATGGATACCGTCCTTCGCCTGAACCGGGAGAAGGGCATTACCGTGGTGCTGATCACCCACCACATGGACGAGGCCGCTATGGCCCAGCGGGTGATCGTGCTGCACAAGGGAAAGGTATTCTCCGACGGAACGCCCAAGGCGGTATTTTCCCAGGTGGATAAGCTCCACAGCATCGGCCTGGCTGCACCGGAAACCGTGGAGCTGTGCTGGCAGCTCAATAAGAAGGGGTATAACCTGCCCCTGGAGGAACTGAATCCGCAGGATTGCGCGCAGGCACTTTACAATTGGCTGAAGGCCTGACCGCAGGAGGAACGAGAATTGAATCCAATTTTACAGGTGGAAGACCTGACTTATGTATATTCCATTGGCACGCCCTTTGAGCATAAGGCTCTGGATCGGGTGAATTTTTCCCTGAATCGGGGAGAGTTCGTGGGCATTATCGGGCATACCGGCTCCGGAAAATCCACCCTGATGCAGCAGCTCAACGGACTTTTAAAGCCCACCTCCGGGAAGGTCTTGCTGGATGGGCAGGATATCTGGTCGGATAAAAAGCTCACAAGAGCCGCCCGCTTCCGGGTAGGGCTTGTGTTCCAGTACCCGGAGTATCAGCTGTTTGAAGAGACGGTCTATAAGGATATTGCCTTTGGCCCCACCAATATGGGCCTGAGCAAGGAGGAAATCGATCGCCGGGTGCGGGAGGCGGCGGGCTTTGTGGGCATTACCCAGGAGCAGCTGGAGGTTTCTCCCTTTGACCTGTCCGGCGGACAGAAGCGCCGGGTGGCGATTGCCGGTGTGATTGCCATGGAGCCGGAGGTGCTTATTCTGGATGAGCCCACCGCAGGACTGGACCCTGTGGGCCGGGAGGAAATTTTAGGCAATATTGAAAGCTACCGAAAGGCGAAGAACGCCACCGTTCTGATGGTCAGCCACTCCATGGAGGATGTGGCCCGGCTGACGGATCGGCTTCTGGTGATGAACGGCTCCTGCCTTGCCATGGACGGAACGCCTCAGCAGGTTTTTGACCGGGCGGAGGAACTTCTCTCCATGGGCCTGAATATCCCCCAGGTGACCCAGGTGTTTTTGCGTTTGCGTCAGCTGGGACTGGACGTGCCCAATGTGTATACCCTGGATGGGGCCGTGGCGGAACTGACGAAACGGAAGGAGGGAAACGCCCATGCTTAAAGACATTACCCTGGGCCAGTATTTCCCCGGCACTTCCGTTGTCCACCGGCTGGACCCCAGAACCAAGCTGATTACCCTGGTGGTTTACATTGTGGCCCTGTTCTGTGCCAAAAGCTGGATTTCCTACGGGGTGGTGCTGCTTTTCCTGGTGGGAACCGTCTCCGTTTCCAAAATCCCCCCCAAGTCCATTGTCAAGGGCATGAAGCCCCTGATCGTGATTCTGGTATTCACCGGCGTGCTGAACCTGTTTTATACCGATACCGGTCGGGTTTTGGTGCATTTCTGGCGCCTGAGCATCACCAGCGACGGCTTAAAGCGGGCAATTTTCATGACCGGCAGAATTCTGATGCTGATTTCCGGGAGCTTCCTGCTTACCTATACCACCAGCCCCATTTCCCTTACCGATGGCCTGGAAAGCCTGATGGGGCCGCTGAAAAAGCTCCATGTGCCGGTGCACGAGCTTTCCATGATGATGTGTATTGCCCTGCGGTTTATCCCCACCCTGATTGAGGAGACCGATAAAATTATGAATGCCCAAAAGGCCAGAGGCGCGGATTTTGAGTCCGGCAGCATTATCGACCGGGCAAAGGCGCTGATTCCCGTATTAGTCCCGCTGTTTATCAGCGCCTTCCGCCGGGCAGACGAGCTGGCAACGGCGATGGAGTGCCGGTGCTATCAGGGGGGCGAGGGCCGGACGAAGATGAAGCTGCTGCGCTATCAGCGCAATGATTTCCTGGCATTTGGAATGGGCGCTATGCTGGTCGTTGTGGTGCTGATCCTGGCGGGCCTGGGACTGTGAGGGCAGAATGCGCAATATTGCTCTGTTTTTAACCTATCTGGGCACCCGGTATCACGGCTGGCAGGTGCAGAAGAATCTGCCCACCGTGGCGGAGACGGTGGAAAAAGCTGCCGCCCAGATTGTGGGCCACAGCGTCCATGTTACCGGCTGCGGAAGAACCGATGCCGGCGTTCACGCCCTGTGCTACGTCGCCAATTTCCGCACCGACTCTACCATTCCCGTGGAGCGGCTGCCTTATGCCCTCAATACCCACTTGCCCTGCGATATCGTGGTGACCAGGGCCTTTGAGGTGGGGGAGGGCTTCAATGCCATCGGCTCCTGCGTCCGCAAGGAGTATACCTATCAGATTTACAATTCCCGGCTGAAGGATCCCTTCTATGTGGACAGGGCTTGGTTTTATCCCCGGCACCTGGATGAAAAAGTCATGCAGGCGGCGGCTGACCAGTTTGTAGGAACCCACGATTTTGCCGCGGTGCGCAGTGTGGGCACGGATGTCAAGTCCACGGTGCGGACGGTGTACTATTACAAGGTGGAGCGCCGGGGAAACCTGGTGCTTTTGAAGGTGTGCGCCAACGGGTTCCTGTACAATATGGCCCGGGCCATGGCAGGCACGGTGGTGTATGCGGCGGAGGGAAAAATTCGTCCGGAGGAAATCGGGGCAATCCTGGATTCCGGCAACCGCACCGCTGCCGGCCCGACAGTTCCCGCCGGCGGGCTCTACATGACCCACCTGTGGTACGATGACGGAACCGACCGATTTGAGTGCCAAAGCGAAGACCGTTTTGTGTAACCCAATTTTTATGGAAACCCAAAACAAACAAACAATCCCGACCGGGCACGGTCGGGATTGCTTACATTGCGGCTTTTTTGATTTTCAGTTTCTTTAGGTATTCTTTTTGCTCCGGTGTAATTCGGTAACTTTCTACACATTTTTGAATGGTTTTGTTATGCACCCAGGGAGACAACCGGTTTTCCTGAATATAGGGAATGACAGCATCCCACTGCTTTGCCAGGGCGGTTGCGAAGAACCAGGCCTGCATCATATTTACATAGTATTCTTCGCGCACAACCTGAGCAGCCAACTCCGGTATTTCTGTAGTGAACAGATCATCCAGATAGAAGGACATAAGCATATTCAGGCCAAATCGAATTGTGTAGGTTTTCTCGGATTTTAACCATATCCGGATTTCTTCCAGAAATTCCGGGCGGTGTTTCTTTATGCTTTTGGGCCGCAGCATATCGCAGGTAGCCCAGTTGTCGATATAGGGCAGAAACCGATTGATTTCCGGAAGAAATTCAGAATATTCCGGAATGGATTCTATCAGAAATGCGTGGAGGGTGTTTTCTTCATAATATGTGTGGGGGAGGGTGCTTAGAAATGTTTCATATCCCCCTTCCTTCCGCAGCTTCTTTGCAAAAGCGCGAAGCTGAGGAACTCGGACGCCGATCATTGTATGGACACCGGGAATCAACTTGGCATTAAATTCCCGATAGGCCGGATCCTGCATTTCAAACAGTCTGGACTGAATCTCTTCGTTCGTCACTGGATTGCTGCTCCTTGTTCCGTAATTGGCAGTACCACGGACAGGGCTGTTTCATTCCAATCTTCATCGTTGTATGTAAAATCAATGGAAACGGTCTGAAGCTGTCGGATGCTGTCAACAGGGAATTCATAAGCCTTGCTTTCAATAACGGTTTTTGCATGAGCGGGGAGGCTGGTATAGACCCATAGGTCAAAATCCTGGTCATTTGCCTTGCATTCTTCGCTGCGAATGGTCAGCTCCGTGTCTGTGTTGTTTTCTGCATAAATCAAAAAGGCTGTGCCGGATAGACCGGAGACGTCATACTTGGATAGTTCATAGCCCCGGTATACAAGCCGGATGTTATCGTCTTCGTAAAGGAGAACTCCATCATCGGCCTTTGGCAGGCTGGTGCCGAGGTCTGTAGCCGCAAAGGGAACGGAAATGGTATCCGTCATCCAGACTTCGGCATAATCTTTTGTTTCGTAATAGACCAGATTAAATTCGTAGGAGGTGACGTTGCTGATTCCGCAGTAATCCAGTGCATTGGTGTTTATGTACAGGTCAGCGGATTCAGACCTTCCGGGCTTTATTTCCGTTGTCATGGATGCATAGCAATCCATAAGATAACCATTTATTGTGAGATCTTTATCACTAACACGGATGCTTTTCTTGCTGTCATTGTAAATGGTCAGGGGAAGGTCATTGGTAAAGCCGTCTTCCATATTCCAGCTGGTGGTGACCCGGATATTATCATCCGCGTAAAGAAGCTGCTCTTCTTCAGAAATTTCCTGCGTACCCGAGGAACTTACGTAGCTGAAATAATCGCTCAGATCACTGCCCAGGGACTTAGCGGCCTCTATTACCGGAGTCAGAAACCAGAGGATCAAAAGAAGTACAATGATCCAAGTCCATTTTTTATTTTTGACTTTCGTTTTTTTCTTAGGCTTTGGGGGACAGCCAAAGGGATCTGCTGTTGGGATGGGTCTGCGGGTGGTATCATGGATTACCAGCGGCTCTCCTTTGTGCACGTGGAGCCGGTGGGCAATCTCCTCGTTGAAGGTTTCATATCCGCAGCTGCGGCATTTCTTACCGTTAAAGGGCTGACCACAACTTGGGCAATCATAGCGGGGCATACACATCCTCCTCCTTTTCTTCATTATAGCAAGCGCCCTGTATCGCGTCAATAGAGGGAAATAATGGATTTTATTGCTGTTGGATAAAAAGATACAGCAAAGCCAAGATGGCGATGTAAACGAATATACCAATGAAAATGGATTCTTTTCGTGCTTGAATACCATTCATGGTGTAATTTATAACGGTTCCTTCCTCCTAAGAAGTTTGGATCGTTTATCGTTTTATGTCAAGCAAATTGTACCATAAATGAACAAAATAATCAACCCTCCGCCCTAATGTTTGTGTGTCCGTTTTTCTTCCGGAATTTGGAAATGCATGGTGAGATTGAAGTTGCCAGATCGCAAGGCATCTGTTCAATAGATAAAATTATACTGAAATATTCACAGAAAATCTTGGGGAAATTTTGGCATTCTGCCACTGTACAAATGACCAATACTATGATAAAATAAGAATAAGAATAAATCTCAAAAGGAGAATTGATATGAACGTTTCTGAAAGTATTCGTTATGTTGGCGTCAATGACCATCAGGTAGACCTGTTTGAGGGTCAGTACCGTGTGCCCAATGGTATGTCCTATAATTCTTATGTGATTCTGGATGAAAAGATTGCAGTCATGGATACGGTGGACAAGAACTTTACCCATGAGTGGCTGGATCATATCCAGAATGTGCTGCAGGGACGGAAGCCGGACTATCTGATCGTTCAGCACATGGAGCCGGATCATGCCGCCAACGTTGCCAATTTTATGAAATTCTTCCCGGAGACAACCATTGTTTCCTCGGCCAAGGCCTTTGCCATGATGGAGGCTTTCTTTGGAACTTCCTTTGAAGACCGCCGCATCGTGGTGGGGGAGATGAGCACTCTGTGCCTGGGCAAGCACACCCTGACCTTTGTAACTGCCCCTATGGTTCACTGGCCCGAGGTAATTGTAACTTATGATGATGCGGACAAGGTACTGTTCTCTGCGGATGGCTTTGGTAAATTCGGCGCGCTGGATGTGGAGGAGCCCTGGGATGATGAGGCCCGCCGCTACTATATCGGCATCGTGGGCAAATATGGCGCGCAGGTTCAGAACCTTCTGAAAAAGGCGGCTGCCTTGGATATTCAGGCGATTTGCCCCCTCCATGGCCCTGTTCTTACGGAAAATCTGGGCCACTACCTGAATCTGTATAACCTCTGGTCTTCCTACACGGTGGAAACGGAGGGTGTTGTGATTGCTTACACCAGCATCTATGGGAACACCAAGGCGGCGGTGGAAAAGCTGGCAGCGAGAATTCAGGAATACGGCTGCCCAAAGGTGATCGTCCATGACCTTGCCCGGTGCGATATGGCCCAGGCAGTGGCAGATGCCTTCCGCTACAGCAAGCTGGTGCTGGCGACCACAACCTACAATGCGGATGTCTTCCCCTTTATGAAGGAATTCATCCATCACCTGACAGAACGGAACTTCCGGAATCGTACCGTTGCCCTGATGGAAAACGGCTCCTGGGCGCCTTTGGCTGCAAAGGTTATGAAGACAATGCTCTCCGAGTGCAAAAACCTGACCTTTGCGGATACCACGGTGCGCATTGTGTCCGCTCTGAATGAAACCTCCACTGCCCAGGTGGAAGCTCTGGCAAAAGAGCTGTGCACGGAGTACCTGGCCCAGCAGGATGCCACTGCCAATAAAAAGGATTTGACGGCCCTCTTTAACATTGGCTATGGCCTGTATGTGGTAACCAGCAACGATGGAAATAAAGACAACGGACTGATTGTGAATACCGTCAGTCAGATTACCAATACGCCCAACCGGGTGGCGGTGACCATCAATAAGGAAAATTACTCCTACCACACCATCCGCAAGACCGGCATCATGAATGTCAACTGCCTGGATGTGACGGCACCCTTTGCCCTCTTCCAGCGGTTTGGCTTCCAGAGCGGACGCACGGCGGATAAGTTTGCCGGAATGGAAACTTTGCGTTCCGATAACGGCCTGGTGTTCCTGCCCCGGTATATCAATTCCTTCCTTTCTTTGAAGGTGGAAGACTATGTGGACCTGGGAACACATGGTATGTTCATTTGCACGGTCACCGAGGCGAGAGTCATGTCCGATACTGAGACGATGAGCTACACCTATTACCAGAAAAATGTGAAGCCCAAGCCCCAGACGGAAGGAAAGAAGGGCTTCGTCTGCAAGGTGTGCGGCTGGATTTACGAGGGCGAGGAACTCCCGGAGGATATTGTTTGCCCCCTGTGCAAGCACGGAGCAGCTGATTTTGAACCCATTGGTTAATGTAACCCAAGCAGGATATTGCCGCATCGGTACTGCACCGGTGCGGCAATTTTATTGATATTCTTTCCCTTTCAGCAAAACTTAAGGAAGTATTAAGCCCCATAACGGTTGACTTTTTGAATGGCTTTTCGTATGATGGAGAAAACAAAAATGATGCCCTGTGGGGAGGATGAACGTATGAAATTTAAGAAGGCGGCGGCTTTTGGGCTGGCTCTTTGCCTGGCTGTGGGCAGCAGTGGCTGCGGCAGCGAAAAGACCGCAGTGTATGTGCAGCAGGTTTCCAGCCTGACGGGAATTACCACCGGCGAGCGCTTTTCCGGACTGGTGGTTTCCGAGAATATTGCCGAGATCAAAAAGGACTCGGATAAAGAGGTCGCAGAGCTTCTGGTGAAAGAGGGCCAGGATGTAAAGGAGGGAGATCCCCTCTTTACCTACGATACGGACCAGCTGCAGCTATCTGCGGACAAGCTGGATTTGGAGCGGGAGCAGCTCAGTGCCAGCATGGATGATTACGAGGTTCAGATCGGCGAACTGGAGCGGGATCGGGATAAGGCCGGCGTTAATCAGAAGCTGCAATACACCATCCAAATTCAGACCCTCCAGGTGAGCCAGAAGGAAGCGGAGCTGAATTTAAAGACCAAGCAGGCAGAGCTGGAAAAGGCCAGAAAACTGCTGGAGAACGCGACCATTACGGCTCCGGTTACGGGCCGGATTCAGGCGGTCAATGAAAACGGAACCGATAGTCAGGGAAATCCCGCTGCTTACATCACCATCCAGCAGGCCGGCTCTTATCGGGTCAAAGGCGTGATTGGAGAGCTGCAGCAGGGAGTGATCCGAGAGGGTGACCGGATTCGCATGATCTCCCGGGTGGACAGCAGCAAGACCTGGCTGGGTACGGTGAAGCTTGTGGACTACGAGAATCCCATCAAAGAGGACAACAACCGAATGGCATCCTCCGATTCTATGTCTGCAGCCAGCAAATATCCCTTCTATGTGGAACTGGACAGTGTGGATGGACTGATTATGGGTCAGCACCTGTATCTGGAGCGGGACATCGGGGCAGACGGCACGGTGGGGATTCCGCTGAATAGTGCCTATATCTGCTTTGACGAAAACGAAAATGCCTATGTTTGGGCGGAAAACAGCCATGGAAAGCTGGAAAAGCGTTCGGTTACCCTGGGAGAGTACAACGAGGAAACCGACAACTACGATGTGACCGACGGCCTTGCGGACACGGATTTTATTGCCTTCCCGGATGAGGAGCTTTGCAAGCCCGGCGCCCCGACTTCCCATACGCCGGTAACAACGGATGAGGGCGAGGAAGGCGCGGATATGGGTGCGGACATGGGCATGGATGCACCCATGGATTCCGATATGAATCCGGATGCCGGTGCAGATGCAGCGGCTGAGGAAACCGCTCCCATAGAGGGCGCGCTGGAGCAATATGATAACGGTGCAATAAGCGACGAAGATGTGGCTGCGGCAGAGGAGAAACTTGCCGATGGCGACATCTCCGATGCGGATATGGAAAAGGCCCTGGAAGGCGGGGTGGGCTGATTGCGGATTTTAAAGCTTACCGATATATGCAAGGACTATATGCAGGGAAAAGAACCGGTAAGGGTATTGAAGAATATCAATCTGGAAGTGGAGCAGGGGGATTACATCGCCATTATGGGCCCCTCCGGTTCCGGAAAGAGTACCCTGATGAATATCATTGGCTGCCTGGATGTGCCAACCTCCGGAGAGTATGAGCTTAACGGGAAAAACCTGCGCAATTTAAAAGATGATGACCTGGCAGACGTGCGGAATAAATACATTGGTTTTGTGTTTCAGAGCTTTTATTTGATGCCCAAAATGGAAGCGGTGGACAATGTGGCGCTGCCATTATTGTATGCGGAGGTTCCCTTAAAAGAGCGGCGGCAGCGTGCCGAGGAGGCTCTGAAAGCGGTAGGACTGGAGGAGCGGATTCATTTCCTTCCGAATCAGATGTCCGGCGGTCAGTGCCAGCGGGTAGCCATTGCCAGGGCAATGGTAACGAAACCGGCTCTGCTGCTGGCGGACGAGCCGACCGGTGCACTGGATACCAAATCCGGGAAACAGGTTATGGATATTTTTGACGATCTATCCAACAGCGGCATGACCATCTTGATGATTACCCATGACCCGGACATTGCCCAGCGGGCCAAAAAGGTTTATCATATTTTGGATGGCGAGCTTTTGACCCAGCAGGAAGGGGGCGCTTCCGGTGAATAAGAAAAAATCGATTTTGGTTGCCTGTGGCACGGTCGTGGCAGTGGCTGCCATCGGCGCAGGAATTTTTGCGGCAACCCACTCCTCTGGGGGCAAGAGCGTAAAGGTGTATTCCTTCGATATTGTGGGCATGACAGACTACTGGGGAGATAGCCAGGAAAGCTATGGCCCCGTCCGCTCCGACAATATCCAGACTGTGATGCTGTCCGATACCCAGACGGTTACGGGCGTAAAGGTCAAGGAAGGGGACACGGTGAAAAAGGGCGACCTGCTGATGTCCTTCGATACGACGCTCACGGATTTGGCACTGGAAAAGAAACGCCTTTCCGTGGAGCAATTAAAGCTTCAGCTTCAGCAGGAGGAGGCACGACTGGGAGAACTTCTGGATACGCCTCCTTATACGCCGCCAACGGTGGTGGAAACAGAACCGGTTTACGATGATTATCAGGAGCCGGAGGAAACGGAAGAGCCCATTACGGAGCTGACGGTTTCCTCTAAGGGAGAAAAGGATGAGTATCGAAAGGACAACTATCCGGGCTCGTCCAAAGATAATCCCGTAATATGTTCTATTCCCAGAGAATCAACCTCTATAAGCGATGAAATGCTGGGAAAGGTGAAAACCGCAATTGAGACAAAGCGGAAGATTGCAAAGGCAGTAGATTCCGGAGAGTTGCAGGAATCGGACTATGTCATTGCGGAATACTTTGCCGTTTTTAAGGCAACGGAAGATAACCTCCCCAGTTCTACCAAAGTCTTCTGGCAGGGGGCTCATGTTTCCTGTGGGGAAGATAAGTATACCATCGAACTGTTTGATGCCTCCAAGCAGGATGATTTCAGCTTTGATAAATCTATATTGGATAAGCCGACCATTCCCATCCCATCGTTTACGCCGCCAAGCTATGATGACGATACCGCCGATCAGGGGCCTTCCTACACCAAGGAAGAGCTGACCCAGATGATTGAGCAGCAGAGAAAGACCATTCTGGACGTGAAGTATAAAATCAAGGTGGCAGAGGCAGAGTACAGCATTGCCCAGCGAGAGGCCAACGATGGCAATATCTATGCCGAGGTGGATGGCAAGGTGGTGTCGGTGCTGTCTCAGGAAGAGGCCAAGGAGAATCAGCAGCCGATTATTAAGGTTTCCGGCGGCGGCGGATTCTATATTTCCGGTTCTATCAGCGAGCTGAACCGGGAAAAGCTTGCCATCGGTTCGGAGGTAACGGTAACGGATTACCGCAATGGTGGGGTGTACACAGGAACCGTGGAAAGCGTTGGCGATTTCCCGACATCTGATGATAATTACTACGGAAACGGCAACCCCAACGTAAGCTACTACCCCTTTACCGTGTTTGTGGACGAATCCGCAGACTTGGTTGGCGGGAACTATGTAAATATCCAGTATTCTCTGTCCCAGGGAAGCGGGGGCATCTATCTGCAAAATCCCTTTGTCCGGAAGGAAAAAGGAGAGAGCTTTGTCTATGTCCAAGGGGAGAACGGAAAACTGGAGAAGCGCACTGTAGCAACGGGCAAAAGCGTATGGGGCAGCTATACGGAGATTCTTTCCGGAATTACCATGGAAGATAAGCTGGCGTTCCCCTACGGGAAGACAGTCAAACCCGGAGCGTCTACAGAGGAGGGTGACTACAGCACCCTGTACGAGCAGTAAGGAGGCGGACGCAGTGGTAGAAAACATACATCTGGCCTTCGAGGGCATTTGGAGCCACAAACTCCGCTCTATTCTGACGATGCTGGGTATCATTATCGGTATAGCCGCCATCATTACCATTGTTTCCACAATTAAAGGAACCAACGAACAGATCAAGGAAAACCTGATTGGTGCGGGAAACAACGTGGTGACGGTGGAACTGAACCAGAACGGAAATCAGTACGATTTGAGCTGGAGTCCGTTGCCTGACCAGGTCCGGGTGATTTCAGAGGATACCCGGAAAGAGCTGGAAGAGCTCCCCGGTGCCCAGCAAGCATCCCTGTTTTATAAGCGCTCCTACAGCGATGGCCTTTATTTTCAGGATACAGCCTTTAACGGAAATCTTCTTGGGGTGGATCCCTATTATTTCAGCACTTATGGGATGCAGATTCGTTCCGGTCGAGGCTTTACGGACAAGGACTATAGCCAGTACCGCAAGGTTGTTCTGGTGGACAGCACTGCCGCAGATTCCCTTTTTAGCGGGGTGAATCCTGTGGGGCAGTGCCTGGAATTCGGTTCGCAGGTCTTTACCGTTGTGGGAATTGTGGGCCCCCGGGAGGAATTTACCCCCACCATCAACAGCCTGAATGATTACTATCTGTATGCCAATGAAGGTTCCGGCTACGTATATTTCCCAAGCAGCGTTTGGCCCACCCTTTACCAGTTTGACGAGCCCCAGTCTGTTGCCATCAAGGTTCGCAATACCGATGTAATGGCGTCTGTTGGCAAGGATGCGGCAGACCTGCTGACCCAGCGGCAGATTATCGGAACGGACACGGGCTTTGATTACCGCAGCGCGGATATGCTGGAACAGGCTCAGCAGCTGCAAAACATGAGCAAATCCACCAATACCCAGCTGATTTGGATTGCCAGCATTTCTCTGCTGGTGGGCGGCATTGGCGTTATGAATATTATGCTGGTGTCCGTTACGGAGCGTACCAGCGAGATCGGCCTGAAAAAGGCTCTGGGCGCAAAGAAAAAACGGATTTTGCTCCAATTTCTCACAGAGGCGGCAGTGCTTACCAGCATCGGCGGCGTTATTGGCGTGCTGACCGGCGTGGGTCTGGCAGAGCTGATTTCCGGCATTATGCAGATCCCGGTGGCAATCAGCGCCCCGGCAATTCTTGTTGCAGTGGTGTTCTCCACCCTTATTGGCGTTGTTTTTGGCCTGCTTCCTGCTACCCAGGCAGCAAACCTGAATCCCATCGATGCACTGAGAAGAGTATAACCTTTCCCCGCTTCCACACCGGAAGCGGGGATTTTTCCTATTGTGTTCCGGGGAAAAAGGTGGTATAATACCCCAATATAGCGTTTAAGCCACTGAGAAAGGAATACAGAAAAGATGATAGAACGATCCGATCGCCTGACCTATGTCCATTCGGACATCCGGGGCCCACTGTATGTGGAGGCTCTGCGGATGCAGGCAGCCGGAACACCGGTACTAAAGCTGAACACAGGCAACCCTGGTAATTTTGGATTTTCACTGCCTGAAAGCGTCCGCGCGGCACTGATTCAACATGTGGACGAGGCTGTGCCCTATTGCGATGTGCGGGGCATGACACAGGCCAGGCAGGCAATCCTTGCCTATCACAAGGGCCGGGGATTGCAGGGAATCACCATGGAGGATATTTTTATCTGCAATGGTGTCAGCGAGGCGGTTTCCATGCTGATGACCGCACTGGTGGGCACGGATGACGAAGTGCTGGTTCCTTCTCCCTGCTATTCTCTGTGGAGCAACAATACCTATTTGGGCGGCGGCAAGCCGGTGCACTATCGGTGCGATCCAAAGAATGAGTGGAACCCGGACTTGGAGGATATTCGCAGCAAAATAACCCCCAAGACAAAGGCAATTCTGGTGATCAATCCCAATAATCCCACCGGTGCGGTATACAGTAAGCAGACCCTGCTGGAGATTGCACAGATGGCACGGGAGCGCCATTTGCTCCTGCTGGCAGACGAAATTTACGACCGGCTGGTGCTGGAAGACCTGCCCACCTATTCTATGGCGGCCCTGGCACCGGATCTGCCCTGCGTTACCTTCAACGGCCTTTCCAAATCCCATATTATCTGCGGTTTCCGCTGCGGCTGGATGATTTTTTCCGGCCCGGAAGAGGAACTGACGGAAATCAAGCAGGGGGTTATGCAGCTGGCTGCCATGCGGCTGTGCGGAAATACCCTGACCCAGCTGGTAATTCCCGCCGCATTGGAGGATCGGCAGAGCACCCGGACTATGGTAGCTCCCGGCGGCCGGCTCTATGAGCAGAGCAAGGCAACGGTGGCGGGCCTGCAAAAAATTCCCGGTGTGACCCAGGTTCCCAATCGGGCGGCGTTTTACCTGTTCCCCGGCCTGGAAAAGGGTGCGTTTGACTTCCGGGATGACGAGGACTTTGCCATGCAGTTCCTGCATGAAAAGCACATTCTGGTAATTCCCGGGCACGGTTTTGATTGGTTTGAGGATTTGCGCTTCCGCATTGTTATGCTGCCGGAGCCGGAGCGAATCACCCAGGCAATGGAGCAGCTAGGGGAATTTTTGGAGGATCATAGAAGATAACTTTTGGGGACTGTTAAAAACTCGTCATTGCGAACCGGCGGGCACGCCGGTGTGGCAATCTTCTTCCTTGTTGAGAGGGAATGCGTGATTGATCACACCGGAATGCTGACCGAGTTCCTGTGATATTACGTTTTTAACTGTCCCTTTGGCGTCCAATCACAAGAAAAACACTTAGGAGGGAAAACATGACGGTTGAAGAAAAAATTACCCGATGGATGCAAGGCCGGGAGGATGAGTTGGTGGAAGCGCTGCGGCCTTTGATTGCGGTGGAGTCTACCCTGTCTGAGGCAAAGCCGGGGATGCCCTTTGGCGAAGGCCCGGCAAAGGCATTGGAAGAGGCGCTGCACCTGGCGGAAAAGTGGGGCTTTGCGGCCCGGAATATTGAAGGCTATGTGGGCACTGCAGACTTAAATGCCGGGGAGGATGCACTGCACATTCTGGCACATTTGGACGTCGTTGGCGCCGGAGACGGCTGGGATACGGATCCCTACTGCCTGGTGCGGGACGGAGATTTGATTTACGGTCGGGGAACGGACGACGATAAGGGCCCCTTGGTCGCCGCCATGCTTGCAATGCGCTGTGTCCGGGAATTGGGACTGCCGGTGACAAAGAATGCAAAACTTATTATGGGTACGGATGAGGAGACGGGCTCTCGGGACATTGCCCACTATTATGCATCGAATCCTTATGCGCCTTATGCCCTGTCGCCGGATGCAGATTTCCCTGTAACAAATATTGAGAAGGCCGGCTACGCACCCAAATTCTCGGCCCAATGGGAAAAAACTGCCGGAGAGGGAATGCGCATTCTGAGCCTGGATGGCGGCATCCGGAAAAATGTAGCTCCTGCCAATTGCCGCGCGGTGATTACCGGGGTAAAGGATGAAACCTGGGAATGCTGGCTGAAAGCAGACCTGAACTTTGTTTCCGATTGCACAGGGGTGGCACTGAAGCTGGATCGGGAGGGAGAAAACTTCATTGTTACGGCAACCGGCGTGCAGGCCCATGCATCCACTCCGGATGAGGGAAAAAATGCCATTACCGCCGTACTAAAAGCCCTGAGCCTCCTGCCTCTTGCGGAGAACGAGGCTGCCCGCACGGTGCAGCGTCTATCCGACTGCTTCCCTTACGGGGATAACCGGGGGAAGGCCCTGGGGATTGCCATGGAGGATGCGCAGTCCGGCTGTCTGACCTTGACACTGAGCTTGCTCCATTTGGATGAGACAGGCTTTTCTGCACAGTTTGATGCCCGGGCACCGCTGTGCGCCACCCCGGAAAATACCAAACAGGTTGTAGAAAAGCGTTTTGCCTCCTTTGGCTGGCAGTGTGAAGGGGAGCTGCGTCCTGCGCACGCAGTGGATGGCGACTCGGATTTTGTCCGCACTCTGCTGAGCGCTTATGAAACCTTTACCGGAAAGAAAGGCTACTGTGAGGCCATTGGCGGCGGAACCTACGTTCACGAAATTCCCGGTGGTGTGGCCTTTGGCGCGGGAGAGCATGATTTTGATTCCCGCCTTCACGGTGCAAACGAGCGCGCGCGGCTGAGCCAACTGCTGAAAACGGCGGAAATCTATGCTTTGGTGATTAGTAAATTATGTGCTTAATGCATAACGAAAGTGCAATACTTGCAAAAACAAAAGAAATTAACAAGCGCAATTCATAAAATGTTACAAAGTTTGCAATACCATATTGACATTCTGCGAAAAACAAGTATACTAGCTACATCAAGCAAAGGTGCTGGTCCTGTAAGGGGTCAGCACCTTTTTTGATTTGAATGGCCATTCAAGTCTTACCCTTGATAAAAATGCAAGGAGGAAAGAAAATGGAATATTCATCTGTCAATACCATTTGGGTTCTGCTGGGTACAGCGTTGGTCTTCTTTATGCAGGCAGGCTTTGCAATGTGCGAGGCCGGTTTTACCAGAGCGAAAAATACCGGCAATATTCTGATGAAAAACCTGATGGATTTCTGCATCGGAACCCCCTGCTTCTGGCTGGTGGGCTTTGGCGTTATGTTCGGTGCGGGCACTGCCGTTTTCGGCAAGCTGGATCCCCTGATTCTGGGGGAATATGGTCATATTCTTCCCGCAGGAGTTCCAAAGTGGGCATTCGTGATTTTTCAGACGGTTTTCTGTGCGACCTCTGCCACCATTGTTTCCGGCTCTATGGCAGAGCGCACCAAGTTTTCCGCCTATTGTGTTTATTCAGCTTGCATTTCTCTGTTCCTGTATCCCATTTCCGGTCACTGGATTTGGGGCGGCGGTTGGCTGAGTGAACTCGGCTTCCACGATTTTGCAGGCTCTACTGCGGTGCACATGGTGGGCGGTATTTGTGCCTGTGTTGGAGCGGCAATGCTGGGCCCCCGGATCGGAAAGTACGATTCCCAGGGAAAGCCCCGGGCAATTCTGGGACACAATCTTTCCATTGCAGCTTTGGGCGTGTTCATCCTTTGGTTCTGCTGGTTTGGCTTTAATGGCTGCTCCACGGTGGCTATGGATAGTGACGAGGCAATGGTTTCTGCCGGCCTGGTGTTTTTCAATACCAATATGGCTGCAGCCGTGGCCTGTGTTGTAACCCTGATTTTTACCTGGATTCGCTACGGAAAGCCTGATGTTTCCATGACTTTCAATGCTGCCTTGGCAGGCTTGGTGGGCATTACCGCCGGGTGCGATATGGTTTCTCCCGTAGGCGCTGCGGTTATCGGCGTTGTGTGCGGTCTGCTGATCGTCCTTTCTGTGGAATTCTTTGATAAGGTTGTTAAGATTGATGATCCTGTAGGCGCTATTTCGGTTCACGGTGTATGCGGTGCAACCGGAACCATTCTTACCGGCCTTCTGGCAACCGATGGCGGCCTGCTGTATGGCGGTGGCTTCCGGTTCTTTGGGGTACAGCTGCTGGGCGTCCTTTCTGTGGCTGCCTACACGGCGGTGATGATTTTCCTGATTTTTACGATTATTAAAAAGACCATTGGTTTGCGCTGCACGGCTGAGGAAGAGATCGAGGGCCTGGATATCTCCGAGCACGGCCTGGCTTCTGCCTATGCAGACTGGGTCCCTGCAACCTCTATGGTGGTTGACGATACAAAGACCGCCGCATCGGTAGGCACAACGCCTGCACAGGAAGCAATTCCTGTCTATACGAAACCAAACGACGGCGGTAAATATACCAAGGTAACCATTGTTTGCAACCAGAGCCGGTTTGAGGCACTCAAAGCCCAAATGGCCCAGATAGGCGTTACGGGTATGACGGTTACCCAGGTTATGGGCTGCGGAGTGCAGAAAGGCAAGACCGAGTATTACCGCGGCATTCCCATGAATATGAACCTTTTGCCCAAACTTCAGGTGGACATCGTGGTTTCTACCGTTCCTCCTGAGGCAGTGGTTGCGGCAGCCAAGAGCGCCCTATATACGGGTCATCCCGGTGACGGTAAAATCTTCCTGTACGATGTGGAAGAGGTGGTTCGTGTTCGTACCGGCGAAATGGGCAAGGCAGCACTGACGGGTGCAGACGGAAAGTAACAGCTCCTCATTTTTGTGAGTTCCCCTCTCAAAGAAACCGGGACCATTTGGAAAAATGGCCCCGGTTTCGACTTATATAAGTCTTTTCCGTTTGAGGAAGTAATACCCGAATCCGGTGGCGTCTGCCAAAAACCACCCGATGGGAATTGCTGCCCATACGCCAACTTCCCCAATGGGGCCCGCCAGTGCATAGGCAAGGAGAACCCGGGTGCCCAGGGAGATCACGGTGAGAATCACGCTCATACCCGGCTTTTTGATTGCCCGGTAGAAGCCATACAAAAGAAACAGCAGTCCGATTCCGGGGTAAAAAGCTCCCTCTGTGCGGAGATACCGTACACCGCAGGCAATTACATCCGCCTCCTCTTTCCGGACAAACAGTCCCATCAGAGGGCGGGCAGAGACAAATACCAGGCAGGATATGAACAGGGAAAACAGCACGCTGATGATTGTGGCGGTACGGAAGCCTTCTTTTAATCGCTGCCGTTGTGCAGAGCCGTAGTTCTGGGCGGTAAAAGTGGAAAAAGCATTTCCAAAATCCTGAACCGGCAGATAGGCAAAGGCGTCGATTTTCACAGCGGCGGCGAAGCCAGCCATGGTGACCGGGCCAAAGCTATCCACAAGCCGCTGGACCATCAGAATGCCGAAGTTCATGGTTGACTGCTGGATGCAGGTCATAATCGATAGATCCAGCAGCTCGGAGAGGATGCGCTTGTCGATATGCATTTGCTCCCTGGCAGGCAGCAGATCCCGGCAGCAGAACAGAACATACAGAGTCAGACCAACACCGGAAAGATACTGGGCAATCACGGTTGCAACGGCAGCACCTGCAACGCCCCAGTGGAAACCCAACACAAAGAGAAGATCCAGCAGAATATTGGTCAGAGCGCTTACAGCCAAAAACCACAGGGGTGTAACGGAATTACCAACAGCCCGCAATAGGCTTGCAAAGAAATTGTATAAGAAGGTGGCAGGCAGACCAAGATAGATGATGAGCAGGTAAACCCGCATGGATGCAAGCAGCTCTGCAGGAATCTGAAGAAAATGCAGCGTTTCATCTACAAACAGAAAGACCAGAACGGTTACGGCAGCGGTTACGATCCCAATGAGTACAAAGCCTTGAAAAACGGCACTGCGCAGAGCAGCATAATCTTTCTTGCCAAGATAGATGGAAAAAAGTGCCCCTGCACCCATGGATAGTCCCAGGAAAATGGAGGTCAAAAAGGTCATCAAAGTAAAAGCAGAGCCAACGGAGGCGAGGGCATTCCTGCCCAGGGCTTGCCCGACAATTAAGGTGTCGGCAATGTTGTATAGCTGCTGCAATAGATTTCCGGCAATCATAGGAAGGGCAAAACGCATAAGTCCGAGAGAAATGCTGCCCCGGGTTAAGTCTTGATACATGATACTCGTCCTTGTGTTTTTTCATATTATTATAGGGCGTCAGAAGGGAAGATTCAAGAGGGGAACGCAGCGGAAGCGGCCCACCATCAAAATGCATAAAAATAAGTGTCAGAATTTGTTAAAAAGTGCTTGACAAATGGAGCTGCGAGTGGTATCATACACAGGCTGCCCGATGAACGGCTTCCAAAAAAGCCCGGAGGATGACAAATAACAGGAAAAACGGTCAAAAAGAGGGAAATTTCCTCTTGACAGATTGGAATTCCTGTGGTAATATAAGCAAGTTCAAGTTAAAAACTTGACCGCTTCTGTACCTTGTAAATTGAATAACGTTAAGACAAACTAAACACCTTGGACAATTAATGGAATTGTTTAAGCGTAAGCGAAAAACAGCCAACGAAAATTCTTGAGTAATGAATGCTAGAAGCAGATTATTCA
>CAKTNN010000013.1 GCA_934589065.1 uncultured Oscillospiraceae bacterium | reverse complement strand
TGGAGATCTTCAAGAAGTACAATGTGCGTTACTTCTTCTACAACGGCGGCAACGACTCCATGGATACCTGCAACAAGGTCTCCAAGTACATGGCAAAGGTCGGCTACGAGTGCCGGGTTATGGGCGTACCCAAGACCATCGACAACGACCTGGCCGGTACTGACCACTGCCCCGGCTTTGCTTCCGCTGCCAAGTACATCGCTACCTCCTTTATGGAAGTTTCCCGTGACAGCAAGGTTTACGATACCGGCATGGTTACCGTGATCGAGTGCATGGGCCGTCACGCCGGCTGGCTGACCGCCGCTGCCGCTCTGGCAAACACCAAGGGCGACGGCCCCGATCTGGTTTACCTGCCCGAGGTGAACTTCGACATGGACAAGTTCCTGGCTGATGTAGAGCGGGTATACAACGAGAAGAAGAACTGCCTGGTTGCCGTTTCCGAGGGCATCCACTACGCCGACGGCACCTTCGTCAGCGAGGCAAAGACCTCCGGCACCGACGGCTTCGGTCATGCTCAGCTGGGCGGTCTGGCTGCCCGTCTGACCGACCGGGTCAAGGCAAAGCTGGGCGTTAAGGTTCGTCCCATTGAGCTGAGCCTGCTGCAGCGCTGCGCCGCCCACTGCGCTTCCGGAACCGACATGGCAGAGTCCTTCATGTCCGGTAAGGTTGCCGTTGAGGCTGCCGTTTCCGGCGTGACCGACAAGATGGTTGGCTTTGCGTGCACCCGCGATGCCAACGGCTACCACTGCGAGCCCAAGCTCTTCGATCTGAGCCTGGTTGCCAACACCGAGAAGAAGGTTCCCCTGGAGTGGATCAATGCCGAAGGCAACGGCGTCACCCAGGACTTCATCGACTACTGCCTGCCCCTCATCCAGGGCGAAACCGACATGGTCAAGGAAGACGGCCTGCCCCGGTTCGTACACCTGAAGAGAGTGTTCGCAAAGTAAACAAACGAGCAGCCAAAAAATTCAGCGGCAAGAGGAAATCTTCCTTTTGCCGCCGTTTTTTATGCTTTCTCCGGTTTTTCCAGGGGTACCGAGTTCTGGATTGCAGGGTCTCCCGCGCCCGAGATTGCCACACCAGGAAAGCGGACTGGTTCACAATGACAAAAGGGTGGCTGCGGCGGCAGTCACCCTTTTATTATTTTATTCTTCCGTGGGCTTGGGCGCGGAGCGTCTTCTTCTCCGGCGGCGGGGGCGCTCTTCCGGGTCGGCCTTCTCCGCCCTTCTGGCGTAGGCCTCGGCGGCCTCGCTGGTGGCCTCGTAGGTCAGGCGGCTGACTCTTGTCAGCCCATCGGGCTGCTGGCTCAGCCGCACCCGAATCAGGAATTTTCCGTGCTCCGGGCAGGTCGCCAAATCCATGTATCGGTGGCCCGGCTGGGCAAACCACCGGGAGCCCAGCATTTGCCGCCCGCACTCCGGGCAGCGGTTCTCCTTCCCTGCCATGGCGCTGAGGGCCGCGTCCTTATCCGGATAATCCCGGAAGACCTCCCGCTGAATGCAGCCGGGGAGCTCCGCTCCATGGAATCCGTTTTCATGGCTGCGCAGGGCGGAATCATATTCCTGGGCGCCCTTTTTCAGATCCAGTCTGGCGCAGATCAGAGCCGTATGGTAGGCATCTCCCAGGGCATCGTGGGCCGGTCTGGTGGCCTCAATTTCAAAGATCTCCATCGCCGTTTTCAGCGCCTTTTGAGAGGTGGAGCCGTCGGTCTGGGCATTGAAAATCATCTGGGCATTGTACCAGCGCTCCGTCCAGCCCTCATCCATCCCATAGAGCCGGAGATTTTCCCGAAGAATGCCGATATCGTCAAAGCCCCAGGTCAAAAACACCGCGTCTTCCCCGCACCAGGCCCGGAAGCGCCCCATCGCCTCCCGGAAGGGAATGCCCTCTTCCCGCAGGCGGGTTTCCTTAATGCCCGTGAGCTTACTGACCCGGCGGTTTAAGTGGCGATACACCTTGGGCTTGATCATCACCTGGAATTCATCCGCCACTTCCCTGTTTTCCGTCACCCGGACGGCACCGATCTGAATGATCTCTCCCCGGATGGCAACCCGGAGGGGTTTTTGAGAAGAGGGGGAACCGGGCCAGGGCTGGTTCCATTCCATATCCAATACTATATAGTCCATTCTCTGTTCCTCTGCCCTTTCCGTCTTTCTGGGTATCATACCACATTGGCACCGGGTCTGTAAAGTCGATCTTCAAAAAACTTCGCGACTTTCCGATTGCATTTGTGGGCAAGATGTATTATACTGGTGGCAGGGATTGGCTGAATGAACAGAGAATCCCAGAACTGTATTCGTAGATTTGTGAAATTTGTATTTTCCTTTTTCAGGAGGTAACATCCCATGCCCAAACGTAAAGGCCCCGTGCAGGAGACAAAGGCCACGGAGAAAGCGGAAATAAGCAAAACAAGAAAAACTGTCAAGGAATCCCCTGCTCCCCTGCAGAGCGCAAAGGCGGAACCGGCCCGGCAAAAATCCGGGAGCGCCAAAAAGGCCGCTCCCAAAAAGGAACCTGAATTAACCGGGAAGGCTGCAAAGGCAGCAGCTCCCGAAAAAATGAACGATAAAGCTTTGAATGTCCAGGAGCAGCCCGCGCCTGCACCGCGTCCCGCTGCCGCACCGGAAGCCCCCGCAGCTCCGGAAACCAAAAAGGAGGAAACACCTATGGAAGAACCCCGCTATACCCCGGAGCCCGGCCCCAGAAGAAGTGTGGCCTTTATCGGCTCCGAGTGCTACCCCTTTGTAAAAACCGGCGGTCTGGCAGACGTGATGTACGCCCTGCCCAAGGCCCTGTCCCGGATGAACTGCGATGTGAAGGTGATCCTCCCCCGCTACCGGTGCATCCCCTGGGAGTATCAATCCAGGATGATCTACCGCGGGGAATTCCAGATGTCCCTGTGCGCAGACGGGCGCAGCTTCTATGTGGGCATCATGGAATATGTATGGGACGGCGTGGTTTACGACTTTATCGACAACCAGGAGTTTTTCAGTGACGGCAACCCCTACACCTCCATTATTCAGGATATTCCCAAGTTCTGCTTCTTCTCCAAAGCAGCTCTGGCGGCCCTGAACTTTATGGACTGGATCCCTGATGTGATTCACTGCCACGACTGGCAGGCAGCCCTGGTTCCCGTTTACCTGCGCACCTTGTTTGCGACAACTCCCCTGAGCCGGGCAAAGACCATGTTCACCATCCACAACCTCCGGTTCCAGGGCATTTACAACATCCCCACCATTCGCTACTGGTCCGGGCTGCCGGACTATGTATTCAACAAGGATGCCCTGACCCAGAACTGGGTGGATGCCAACATGATGAAGGGCGGCCTGACCTACTGCAATATGATCACCACCGTGAGCAGTACTTACGCCTGGGAAATCCAGACCCCCGCCTACGGAGAAAAGCTGGATGCCCACCTGCGGTATCACTCCGGCAAGCTCCGGGGCATTGTAAACGGCATTGACTACGATATCTGGAACCCCTGGACAGACCCCATGCTTCACACCAACTACGACATCACAAATGTGCTGCCCAGGAAGAAGGAAAACAAGCGTGCCCTCCAGGAGGAACTGGGCCTGTGGCAGGATGACCACAAGTTTGTCATCGGCCTGGTATCCCGGCTGACCAATCAGAAGGGACTGGATCTGGTAAATGCCATTCTCCCCCAGATTATGGACGAGCATACCCAGGTGGTGGTGCTGGGCACGGGAGACAAACTATACGAGGACGCCTTCCGCTACTACGAGAATGCCTACCGGGGCAACGTCTGCTCCAGCATTATGTATGACGAGGGCCGGGCCCACCGGATCTATGCCGGTGCGGACGCCATTCTGGTTCCTTCCCAGTTTGAGCCCTGCGGCCTGACCCAGCTCATCGGTATGCACTACGGAACCATTCCCATTGTGCGGGAAACCGGCGGCCTGAAGGATACCGTGCAGCCCCACAACGAATTCACCCACGACGGCAACGGCTTCACCTTTGACCGGTATGATGCAGGCCTGCTGCTGGATGCCATCAACCGGGCCAAGACCTTCTACTTCACCAACCGCTACTGCTGGGACGAGATGGTTCAGCGGGATATGGACAAAAACGTATCCTGGGAGAATTCCGCCTGGCAATACCGGAATCTGTACCTGGAAATGACCAACGACAAGCCGTAAAGAAAGAAAAAGCAACTGCAAAGGACGCGCCGCCGTAAACTCGGCTTACATAGCACGTTTCTTTGCAGTTGCTTTTCTCATTTCCCGAACAAATCGCTGTGAGACCCTGTCCGAACCAAGGTCAGCACCAGCACACCGTCATCAATCCGGTATACCAGAAGCCAATCCGGCAGAATATGACATTCCCTGTGCCCGCTCCACTCCCCAGTAAGCGGATGATCTCGGTTCTTTTCCGGCAGCGCCTGCCCCCTGGAAAGGGTACGGATAATATCATCCAGCAATTGGATATCCTTCCGGCGCTTCATGGCAAGCTTGTAATCCTTTTTGAATTGCGTTGTCCAGACAATTTCCAAGCTCATTTTTTCAGCTCCCGAAGCGCCTCTTCCACATCCGAATAATGGGGCACACTGGGGTCATGGGCAATTTTTTCGGCCTCCAGCATTGCCGCGATGGTTTCTTTATTGGGCCCATCCAGTCTGACTTCAAAGGGAAGGCCGCCCACCCGAAGGGACTGCCGCAAAAAAACGTTGATAGCAGTAGTCAGGTTCATGCCCAACTCTCCATAGAGCGCTTCACACTCTCTCTTGATATCGCTATCCATACGAACACTGAAATTGGTAGTTGCCATAGTCTATGCTCCTTTTCCGTTTATTTGCATATATTATATGCACTCTGCATTGCATAGTCAATCTATCAGACGTAAAATAATTATGAAGAAAAAGAACTGCATCAAAGCCCCGAGGGCCCGGATGCAGTTCCTTTTTACGCTATCTTGGTATTACAGCTGATCCTTTACCAGGGACAGAGCTTCCTCGTCTGCCACCAGGGTGAAGTCGGGGTGCAGCTGCAGGATGGAGCCGGGAGCCTGGGGCTTGATGGGGCCAAAGAAGCAATCCTTCACAGCCTGGGCCTTGGCCTTGCCGTTGACCACCAGCAGGACCCGCTTTGCCTTCATGATGGAGCCGATGCCCATGGTGTAAGCATACTTGGGCACATCCTCACGGCTGGCAAAGAACCGGGCGTTGGCATCAATGGTAGCCTTGGTCAGCTCCACCTTGTTGGTGCTCTTTACAAAGGCCTCTGCAGGCTCGTTAAAGCCGATGTGACCGTTGGGGCCCAGGCCCAGCAGCTGCAGGTCTGCACCGCCGAAGGCATCGATCACGGCATCGTAACGGGCGCACTCTGCCTGAGCATCGGAGTTCATGCCATTGGGAATATTGCAGTTGGCCTGGTCGATGTTCACATGGTCAAAGAGGTTGGTGCGCATAAAGTAGGCATAGCTCTGGTCATGATCCTTGGTCAGGCCCACATACTCATCCAGGTTCACGGTGCGAACCTGAGAGAAGTCCAGGTCACCGCTTTCGTACTTGGCAATCAGCTCCTTGTAGGTTCCCACAGGGCTGCTGCCGGTAGCCAGGCCCAGGACGCAATCGGGCTTCAGCTGAATCTGGGCAGCAATGATGTTGGCAGCCTTCCGGCTGACATCTGCGTAGTCTTTGGCGCAAATCAGTCTCATAATAATCCCCTTCTGTATTATATTTTATTGGGTATCCTTATAATGGCATTATACCATCTTTCCCGCCGGATGTATAGGTCTATCCTGACACAATCTTTACCATTTTGCAGAATTCTGGCCTTATTTTTCATTCCTATTCTGATACTTTTTTTGTAGCCAGATATTGCTATAATGGCACTATCAATTTCCGGGAGGAATGGAAAATGAAGAAACAAACCATCACCACAAAGCGCTTGGTGCTCACGGCACTCATGGCTGCCCTGACCATTGTGGGCTCCGCCCTGCGGGTGCAGCTGCCCGTATCCATCGGCGGCAACACCGCCTTCCATCTGGGCAATATCTTCTGCGCCCTGTCCGGCCTGATGCTGGGGCCCTGGCTGGGCGGACTGGCTGCCGGCCTGGGTTCTTTCCTGTTCGACATCATGAGCTCTTACGTTGACGAGTGCTGGATCACCTTCCTGACCAAGGGTGCTTACGGCCTGGTTGCCGGTCTGATTGCCTGGCAGGGCAGCAAAAACTGGGGCTACGGAAAGGCTCTGCTGGCGACCCTCGCCGCCGCGATCACCTATGCCGTGCTGTACCTGGCAAAGACCTACTTCTACAAGGGCCTGTTCCTTGGCGGCCTGACTGCCGATGCCGCAATGCTCAGCGTGGTTGCCAAGCTGCCTGCAACCATCTTCAATGCAGCGGTTGCCGTGATCTTTGCACCCGTTCTGGGCATTGCCATTCGCAAAGCCCTGGACAAGAACCACATCTCCTTGGAATAAGGCTCCCCTTCTTTTCCCCGCCGGAACGCACCGGCGGGGATTTTTTGGCTTCGCCGCGCCACCTTCCCTACTAGGGAAGGCAAGGCGCTGCGCGCTTCGTCATTGTTTTTCCAGTGTGCGCACTGGAAAAGCAATGGCGAAGGTATTGAAGAATGCGCTCAAAAGGAGAAAAAATAAGGCCGCTCCAAAAGTGGAGCGGCCTAACGAATTAACCTTCAAAATCCTCTTCGCTGGCAACGGGAGCATCGTCTTCGGCAGCGGGCGCTTCGGCGGGTACTTCAGCAGGAGTCTCTTCTGCGGGAGCCTCTTCCTTTACAGGCTCTTCTGCAGGAGCTGCGGGAGTTTCGGCAGCGGGAGCTTCCTCCTCCATGCCTTCGTCCCAGGGGCAGCAGCCGATGACGCGCTTTGCCCAGGCAACGATCTTATCCCCGTAAGCGGCGATGACATAAATTGCACCGGCTACGGCTGCCAGAGCGGCAAGAACTTTTACAATGGCGTTGAGCGTTTTCATAACGATTCCTCCGATTGTTAAATTGGGCAGCTCCGGTTTTCCGGAGGCCATCTCTTTAGAAGCTGAATATAGTATAGCGGCTTGGCCCCAAAAAAGCAAGTGCCGAATGTGAAGGATGTGTAAATATCCACCAGTTTTCCACAAAAATGCCATCACTTAGGCATTTTTGATGGGGTTACTCCATCCGCAGCAGGGCAACCAGCATCCGGCAGCACTGCTCCATATCCTCTACGGGGATATACTCAAACCGCCCATGGTAGTTTTCGCCGCCGGTGCACAGGTTGGGACAGGGCAGCCCCTCGTAGGACAGCCGGGCACCATCCGTACCGCCGCGGACGGGGACGGTTTTGGGGGCCATGCCCACGGACTCCATGGCCCGCTTGGCCCGCTCCACGATTTCAATATGGGGCTGAATCTTTTCCAGCATATTGTAGTAGCTGTCCGTCACCGTCAGCTCTACCGTGCCTTCGCCGTACTTTTCGTTGAGGAACCGGGCAGCATCCTTCATCAGCTGCTTCTTTTTTTCAAACAGGCCCTTGTCATGATCCCGGACAATATAGCGCAGGACGCTGTTTTCTACCGTGCCCTGCATATCCGTCAGATGGAGAAAGCCCTCGTGGTCCTCGGTATACTCCGGCTTCTGGGCCTGGGGCAGCAGGCTCTGGAACTCCATGGCGATATACTGGGAATTGACCATTTTATTTTTGGCAGAACCGGGGTGGATATTCAGCCCGTGCACCGTAACCTTGGCAGAGGCGGCATTGAAATTCTCATATTCCAGCTCCCCTACCGTGCCGCCGTCGGCGGTGTAGGCATAGTCTGCGCCGAAATAAGGGAGATCAAACCGGTCAGCGCCCCGTCCGATCTCCTCATCCGGGGTAAAGCCGATTTTCAGGGTTGCGTGCTTCCCTCCCTGGGTCAGAAGCTCCTGGGCGGCGGTGAGAATTTCCGCCACGCCTGCCTTATCGTCCGCCCCCAAGAGGGTGGTTCCGTCGGTGACAATCAGGTGCTTGCCGTGATTCCGTTTCAGGGACTCATATTCCGATTCCCGCAGCCAGATATCCTTCTCCGGATTCAAAAGGATATCCCCGCCCTGGTAGAAAACCACCTTAGGCTTGATATCTGCGCCGCTGGCATCCGGGGCGGTATCCATGTGGGCAATGAGGCCAACGGTGGGCAGGCTCTCGTCCCCGGGGACGGTGCCGTACACATAGCCGTTTTCGTCCATCTTGGCATCCAGAATGCCCATGGCGCGCATCTCTTCCGCAAGGATTTTCCCCAGCTTTTTCTGATTGGGGGTGGAGGGGCAGGTGTCGGAAAACTCATCCGAGGTGGTATCCATGCTTACATAGCGCAAAAAGCGCTGTACAACTGTTTCCATAGTTCGTTCCTTTCAAAATAGAACTGCCGAAAAAACTGTCATTGTGAGTCAGCGCCTTAGCCGGCGCGGCAATCCCCCAAAAGGTGTTATTTCTAACCGGGGGATTGCCACACCCGTGCTGCGGCACAGGTTCGCAATGACAGTTGACTTTGGGAGATTATCACACCGGAAAGGCAGCCGGGAACAGGCCATCCTATCCAAGAATTCCCTTCGTCCATGGGCCGATGCCCCTTGTGAAATTCTTAGGCGGGAGGTGCAGCCTCAACAATCTGCTTTCCGGCTCACGGGTAGATGCAAAATTACTTCTTGGCAGCGTTGACCAGCTCGGCGGTATCCTGAGCGATCATCAGCTCTTCGTTGGTGGGAACAACCCAAACCTGAACCTTGGAATCGGGGGTGGAGATAACCATCTCCTTGCCGCGGCTGTTGTTCAGCTCGGGATCCAGCTTGACGCCCATGAAGCCCAGATAGTCGCAGACCATCTTACGGACAACGCAGTCGTTTTCGCCAACACCGGCGGTGAAGGTCAGCACATCAATGCCGTTCAGAGCAGCGGCATAAGCGCCCACATACTTGGCGACCTCGTAAGCGAACTTGTCCAGAGCCAGCTGGCAGTCTGCGTTGCCGGCCTCTGCGCCGTCGTTCAGATCACGGAAGTCGGAGGAAACGCCGGACAGAGCCAGCATACCGGACTTCTTGTTCAGCATGGTCAGGCAATCGTCCACGCTCATGTTGTACTTATTGCAGATAAACTGCACCACGCAGGCATCGATATCGCCGGAGCGAGTGCCCATAGGCACGCCAGCCAGAGGGCTCAGGCCCATGGAAGTATCTACGCACTTGCCGTCCTTGATGGCGGACAGAGAAGAGCCGTTGCCCAGGTGGCAGTTGACCATCTTGAAGTTCTTCTTGCCTACCAGCTCTGCGGTGCGCTTTGCCACATACTTGTGGGAAGTGCCGTGGAAGCCATAGCGGCGGATATCGTCATTGACGTAGTATTCCTTGGGAATGGCATAGCGGTAAGCCTTGGGGGGCATGGTCATGTGGAAAGCGGTATCGAATACGGCAACCTGGGGGGTGTTGGGCATAACGGCCTGGCAGGCACGGATACCCATCAGGTTTGCGGGGTTATGCAGGGGGCCCAGGGGGATGCACTTCTCGATGGCCTTGATGACCTCGTCGTTGATGATGCAGGAGTCGGAGAACTCCATGCCGCCATGGAGCACACGGTGACCGACGGCATCGATTTCGTCTACGGACTTGATAACGCCGTCAACGGGGTCAACCAGAATATCCAAAACAGCGGAAATGGCCTCGGAATGAGAAGGCATGGGGATATCCTTGACAACCTTCTTGTCGCCAACCTTGTGGGTCAGGCGTCCGTCAATATAGATACGCTCGCACAGGCCCTTGGCGGCGACATCACCGGTTTCAGGATTCATGAGCTGGTACTTCAGGGAAGAACTGCCAGCGTTGATAATCAAAACGTTCATTGGAATCTCCTCCTAAAAATAATGTTTTCATTTTCAGAGAACTGTGATATGATAACGGTGATATTATATTTCATCTTTCCTGTTTTCTCAACCCCTAACAGGAAAATTTTTTCAAATTGGAGGAAAAACTTTGGCTTGTGTTGGCATTATTTGCGAATATAACCCCTTTCATCTGGGGCACGCCAGCCAGTTTGCCCAGATCCGGCAGCGATTGGGAGCTGATACCACCATCGTGTGCCTGATGAGCGGCAGCTATGTCCAGCGGGGAGAGCCGGCAATCTTTGACAGGATGGCCCGGGCAAAGGCCGCCCTTCTATCCGGGGCAAACCTGGTGCTTGAAATGCCGGTGAATGCCAGCCTATCCTCTGCCGAGGGCTTCGCCCAAGGGGGGGTAGCCCTGCTGAGCCCAATCTGCGGCTACCTGTGCTTCGGCATGGAATCGGGAGACGCATCCGGCCTGCTGTCCACCGCCCAGGCCCTCCTATCCCCGGAGTTTTCCCAAAAGCTCCGGCAGGCCCTGCAAACGGGCGTCAGCTTTCCTGCCGCCAGGGCCCAGGCTTTGGTGGAAATGGGGTTGCAGAATAGCCCCGTAGAGAAGCCCAACGACATTCTGGCGGTGGAATACACCAAGGCGCTTTTGCAGCAGAACAGCCCCATGAAGATGCTTCCCATCCGGCGACCCGGGGACTACCACGCACAGGGCCCTGACAAAGAAAATCCCTCCGCCACGGCCCTGCGCATTCTTTTGACGGAAGGCAAGCGCATTCAGCCCTACACCACCCGGGAAGCCTTTTCCCTTTTTCAGAATGCGCCGGTTCACACCCTTCTATCCGGGGAAAAGGCCCTGCTCTACCGGCTGCGCACCATGACGGACGGGGAATTTGAGGCCCTGCCCTACGGCTCGGAAGGGCTGTGGCGCAGGCTGATGCACGCCTGCCGGGAAGAAGGCAGCCTGGAAGAAATTCTGGAGGCGGTGAAAACCAAGCGCTACACCCGCACCCGGCTGAACCGGATGGTGCTGTGCGCCTATCTGGGCATCGATGCGACCATGCTCGCCTCCCCCGCCCCCTACTGCCGGATTCTGGGCTTTGACGACTTGGGGCGGGAAGCCCTGGGGAAAAATAAAAAAGAGGGCCTATACAGGCCCCTTGGGCGGCAGGAAAACTCTGCCTATTCTGCGCTGGAAAAAAGAGCCAATATGCTCTACGGACTATTCTGCCGGAACGGGATGGAAAGCCCCACCCAGGCAGAACGCCAGCGGGTATTCCGGGTGACGGAGTAAGCTCCCCGCCCAAAAGAAAGCAAAGCGGGGCTGTTAGAAAAGTATGTCGCTGCGAACCAGTGACCGGCGTCACTGGTTCGCAGCCCCCCCGGTTGAATGGCAACAGCTTGGTTCTACTACCAAGCTGTTTGAAAATCCGGGGGATTGCACCCAAGGGCATTCCCTTCGGTCACCACACCAGCGTGCGCGCTGGGAAAGCAATGACAAATTGTTTTCTAACAGCCCCGAAATTTATTTTGCGACAAAGCCGACTTTCTTGTAAACCTTGCGCAGGGTCTTTTCGGCGACATAGCCTGCCTTTTCGGCGCCGTCCTTGTAAACCTTTTCCAGGTAGGCCTTGTCCTTCATGATCCTCGTGGCCTCTTCCCGGATAGGACGGAGGGTTTCCACCACGGCCTCGCCCACGGCGGGCTTAAATGCACCGTAGCCCTGACATGCAAACTCCGTCTCGATTTCCGCAAAGCTCTTGCCCGTCACGGCGGAATAGATGGTCATAAGGTTGGAGACACCGGGCTTATGCTCCTTGTCGTAGTGGACGCAATTCTCGGTATCGGAATCGGTGATGGCCCGCTTAAACTGGCGCATAATGGTTTCGGGGGTATCCATCAGCAGGACGCGGCCCGTATCGTCATTTTCGGACTTGCTCATCTTGGCGGTGGGGTTGGTCAGGCTCATAATCCGGGCGCCAACCTTGGGCACAAAGGGCTCCGGCAGCTTGAACACATCGCCGTAAACGCCATTGAACCGGCGGGCAATGGTGTGGCACAGCTCCACGTGCTGCTTCTGATCCTCTCCCACGGGAACCAGATCCGGCTGGTACAGCAGGATATCCGCCGCCATCAGGCTAGGGTAGGAGAACAGGCCGCCATTGATATTATCCGCATTCTTGGCGGACTTATCCTTAAACTGAGTCATGCGGCTGAGCTCGCCGAACATGGAGTAGCACTGCAGCACCCAACCCAGCTCCGCGTGCTGGTGGACATGGCTCTGGATGAACAGGGTATTCTTTTCGGGGTCCAGGCCGCAGGCGATATACTGGGCCAGCTGCTCCAGGGTGCGGCGGCGCAGGTCTGCCGGGTTCTGCCGGACGGTGATGGCGTGAAGGTCAGCCATAAAGTAAAAGCAGTCATATTCCTCTGCCCGCTCGGCCCAGTTCTTCACTGCTCCCAGATAGCTGCCCAGGGTCAGATCCCCGGAGGGCTTGATGCCGGAGAGCATTCTTTTCTTTGGAGTTTCCTGTGTTGCTTCGCTCATAGTAAACGCTTCCTTCTTCTTTTTTGCATCCGCGGGGGAAATACCGCCCTTTTGTGGGATTGCAGGAAATGATTTTCTATTCTACCATATTGCGGCCCTTTACGCAAGGATATTTTCTTGATTTCTACACGCCGGTATGATATACTTCTCCCTAGAAAATTCTGACGAAGAGGTAGATTTTATGGATTATCAAGCACTGGCTGAACTCCTATTCCCCGATGTGACCACCACCCCGGAGGAGCTGGAAGAGCGTTTTCCCCCCCGGAATCTTCCGGAAGGGGCGGTTGTAACCCGTATGGCCCCCTCCCCCACGGGCTTTGTCCACCTGGGCAACCTGGTGCAGGGCATGATCTCCGAGCGGATGGCCCACCGGTCAAATGGCGTGCTCTTCCTGCGGGTAGAGGATACCGATGCCAAGCGGGAGGTTCCCGGGGCCGTAGAGGTTCTGATTTCCTCTCTGAAGCACTACAACATCCATTTTGACGAAGGCGCTACCATCGACGGAGACAATGGCGCTTACGGCCCTTACCGGCAGCGTCAACGGGCGGATATTTACCATGTATACGCCAAAAAGCTGGTCTCCGAGGGCAAGGCCTACCCCTGCTTCTGCACCGAGGAAGAGCTCACCGCCATGCGGGAAAAGCAGGAAGCCAACAAGGAAACCACCGGCTACTATGGCCCTTACGCCCTGTGGCGCGACCGGAGCATGGAGGAAATCCGGGCACAGCTGGATGCCGGAAACCCCTGGGTTCTGCGCTTCCGCTCCGAGGGCTCCGTTGACCGCCAGTTTAAGTTCGACGATCTGGTAAAGGGCAAGCTGACCATTACGGAAAACAATGTAGACCACGTCCTGCTGAAATCCGACGGCATTCCCACCTATCACTTTGCCCACGCCGTGGACGATCACCTGATGCGCACCACCCATGTGGTGCGGGGCGATGAGTGGCTCTCCACTCTGCCCTTCCACATCCAGCTGTTCCAGGCCCTGGGCTTTAAGCTGCCCAAGTATGTGCACATCGGGCCCCTGATGAAAATGGACGGCACCTCCAAGCGGAAGCTTTCCAAGCGGAAAGACCCGGAGCTGGCCCTGACCTACTACAAGGCAGAGGGCTTCTCCACTGCCGCCATGCGGGAATACCTGATGACGGTGCTGAACTCCAACTTTGAAGACTGGCGGCGGGCAAACCCCGATGCTTCCATTGAGGATTTCCCCTTCAGCCCCAAGAAGCTGAACCCTGCCGGTTCTCTGTTTGACTACGCAAAGCTCATTGACGTAAGCAAGAACGTCATTTCCCGGATGGACGCGGAAAGCGTCTACAATCAGCTCACCCAGTGGGCCGGGGAATTCCAGCCCGACTTTGCCGAAAAACTGGAAGCCGACCCCGCCTACGCCAAGGCCATCCTGGCAATCGGACGGGGAGGCAAGAAGCCGAGAAAGGATCTGGCTACCTGGAAGGATGCCAAGGACTATATGGGCTTCTTCTATGACGAATACCTGGAAGAGCCGGTATTTGACGAAAAATTCGGCAAAGCCGTGATTGCCGATGTTCTGAACCGCTTCCTGGAGAGCTTTGATATTGCCGACGATTCCGCTGCCTGGTTTAATAAGGTAAAGGCCATCACGGAAGCCATCGGCTTTACCACGGATATGAAGGCCTACAAGCTTAACCCCCAGGCCTTCCCCGGAACGGTTGCAGACGTATCCACCTTCCTGCGTCTGGCAGTTACCGGCAAGGTAAACTCCCCCGACCTTTACACCGTGATGCAGCTGCTGGGCAAGGAGCGCACCCAGGCACGGATCCGCAAGGCTCTGGAAGGGCTGAAATAAAGCTATCCCCCCACGGTCCCTCCCCACCTGGGGAGGGATTTTCTTCTCTTTGTGCACCTTTTGTAATTTGCCATAACTGCGCAAGGTTTTTATTGACTTTTCCCGTCAAATTGACTATAATGTAGATACCAAAAAGCAAATGGAGGCGATGTTATGGAAAAGAAAATTATTACCATCAGCCGTGAATTTGGTGCCGGTGGTCGAACGGTCGGTCATCTGGTGGCTGATAAGCTGGGGATTCCTTTCTATGACGGTAAGCTTGTTGAAGATATTGCCAAGGAATCCGGTTTTGCGCCCAAGTTCGTGGAAGAGCACAGCGAGCACTCCCCCAGCGGGAGCGTATTCTCCTACGCCTTTGCCCCCCAGGGTGTGCCCGGCATTATGAACGGCCTGTCCACTGCGGACTACCTGTGGAATGCCCAGTGCAACGTCATTCTGGATCTGGCGGAAAAGGGCCCCTGCGTCATTGTAGGCCGGAATGCGGACTACATCCTGAAGGATCGCCCGGATGCCCTGCACGTGTATCTGTCCGCCGACGAAGAATTCCGGGCAAAGCGGATTGTTGAGCTCTACGGTGAGCGGGAGGGAAAATCCCCCCAGGCCCGGCTGGCTGAAAAGGATAAGCGCCGCCGGGTGAACTATCAGCACTACACAGGCCGCACCTGGGGCCAGAGCCAGAACTACGATATCTGCCTGCGCACCAGCACCATCAGCATTGAGGAAAGTGCCAGGATCATCATTGACGCCGTGGAGAAATCCAGGGAAAAGTAAAGCGTACATTGTTAAAGGGCTGCCTGAGCACATCAGGCAGCCCTTTTTTGGGTTTTGTTCTTGAAGGTTTTCCCCCGTTGCCCGCACCGACCCGCGCGTTTCCAATATCCTGAACTTCCGCGAAGGGCGCACAGCGCTTTACCTTCCGGGGGATACCACGTCCGAGATTGCCACACCAGTGACATCGGTCACTGGTTCGCAATGACACCTTTTCCGTCATTCCGAGGCAGTGCGCACACTGCCGTGGGAATCTTCTTCTGTACCAACTGCCAGAGAAGATTGCCACACCAGTCTGAGGACTGGTTCGCAATGACGAGGAGAGGGGGCGCGGCGCGTTTCCTCCTCACCCGGTCACAGCTTCGCCGTGCCACCCCTCCCCACACGGGGAGGAACTTGCAATCCCTCAGTCAGCCTAGCGGCTGACAGCTCCCTTTACACAAGGGAGCCGAAGGCGTACCGTTCAACCAGGGCTGTACCACGCCCGAGATTGCCACACCAGTGACATCGGTCACTGGTTCGCAATGACACCTTTTCCGTCATTCCGAGGCAGTGCGCACACTGCCGTGGGAATCTTCTTCTGTACCAACTGCCAGAGAAGATTGCCACACCAGTCTGAGGACTGGTTCGCAATGACGAGGAGAGGGGGCGCGGCGCGTTTTCTCCTCACCCCGTCACGGCTTCGCCGTGCCACCCCTCCCCCCACGGGGAGGGACTTTTTTCTTTTGTACGGACTTCCTCGGTTGACCGGGAGAAGATTGCACCAAAGGGCATTCCCTTCGATCACCACACCGGCGTGCGTGCTGGGAAAGCAATAACACTTTTTCCGTCATTCCGAGGCAGTGAGGATGTCACTGTCGTGGGAATCGCAGGTATGGGACGCAGTTGGTCATTACTCCGGGAGCATTCTTCCACGTTTAGCCTACGGTCGCCTTTTCTCCGTCTTCGATGTGGATGCTGACACCGTTGACTTCCACATTTTCATCGGCGCAGATCATGATGTACTTCACGCCGCCAATGACCCGGGTTTCAATCAGATCGGCTCTGGCGGGGTCTACCTTGATGGAGACATCCGGGGTCTTGATTTCAAAGTGCTTGTTATCAATGATATTCTTGGGGTGCAGGTCTGCCTCAAAGCCAAAAGCCTCGTCATAGTCCACGCTGAACTTTGCCAGGTGCTCCTCGGACACGCCGCAGGAGGCCAGGGCTTCCTTAACATCCGCCTTGGCAATCATCAAAGGTTCCGGCACTTTTGCCTCTTTGTGGAGCTCAATGCGCTGGCACAGCTGATCGTGTACCGTCTGCACCACGTCCAGGCTGCACTCCTCCCCCAGGGACGCGGTCAAAAGAGACTCAAAGCACTTCTTCTGCTCGGCGGCGGGCATGGGGACGGGGGTATGAAAGAGGGACTCAATCAGGGCATCCTGACCCGTTTTCACATCATGGGTATAGTACAGGGCATTGTAAATATTGGTGGCCCGGTTATCAAAAGCCGGGAACAGGAAGCCCAGGGCCGGGGCGCTTACGGGCTGATTCATTGCTCCATCGTGGAAGAGCTTCTCTTCCGGCACATAATGAAGGTTTGCCTTGGTCTGCTTCACAGGGCAGACGGCGCACACCAGGAAGGTATAGGTTTCCTCGGAGGAATCGGGGCTGGAAATATCGTCTTTCCCCTTAAAGGGAACATCGTAGCTGTCACAGCCAATGAGAATCAAATAATTTCCCTCAATGACCACATTGTCGATGATCTTCTGATAGAAGTTCAGCCGCAGTTCGTCATCTTTCAGGGCGGTTTTCCGCAAATCCATGAGCATCTGGTGCTCCGGAGAGCCGGCAACCTGGGAGGTTTTGAAGGTGATATCGATGAGGTTCTTGCCGATGGAGCCGGAGAGCACTCGCTTTAGCAGGCCAAAATACTTGTCCGCCTCGTTCTCCGGCATGATGCCGGTGCTCTGGCGGAACTCGGAGATGATTTCCTTATTGTCATTTACATAACATCCGTAAATGGCGGTAATATTGCTGCGATCCCGCCGTAAATGGCGGCGAATCTCGCCGATTTCCTTATCGTTCATGGTGTTACCTCGCTTTACAATCAAAATGCCTGGGTATTATAGCACAGTTGTTCGGAAAAATCCAGTGTGAACCGGGAAAAAGCCAAAGCCCCTCTCCCGATAGGAAGAGGGACTGTTATCCTTTTGTACCAGCTGCCCCGGTTGACGGGGGAAGATTGCCACACCAGCGTGCGCGCTGGTTCGCAATGACGGGAGATACTGCGGCACTGGTTCGCAATGACGTGGGGTGCTGCGGCGCTGGTTCGCAATGACGAGGAGAGGGCGCGGGGCATCACAGCAGCTCGTCGGGAACCTCCGGGTCAAAGGGGGGCTCTTCGGGCCCTTGCCCATTCCGGGCGGCCCACTCCTCTTTGGTTATGAGGATGGCCCGGGGCTTGGAGCCCTGGAAGGGGCCGACGATGCCCTTTTCCTCCATCTCGTCCACAATCCGGGCGGCCCGGGCGTAGCCAAGCTTCAGTCTTCTTTGCAGCATGGAGACAGAGGCCTGTCCCGTTTCCAGAATCACATCCACGGCAGCGGGGAGCATTTCGTCCCCTTCCAGCTCCTCTTCGTTGGGTTCGACTTCCTGGGCGGCCTTGCCGGTCTTCCCGGTCTGCTGGGCCTTCTTTTCGATCTCCTCCAGCACCTGCTGGTTGTAGTCGGCTACATAGTGCTCCTTCACATACCCGGCAACGGCTTCCACCTCTCCGTCGGTGACAAAGCAGCCCTGGACACGCAGGGGTTTGCCGCAGCCAATGGGGGCATAGAGCATATCGCCCTTGCCCACCAGCTTTTCGGCGCCCTGGGTATCCAAGATGATCCGGGACTCCATGGCGGAGGCCACGGAGAAGGCAATTCTGGAGGGAATATTGGCCTTCATCAGGCCGGTAATCACATCGGCAGAGGGCCGCTGGGTGGCGATAATCAGGTGCATACCGGAAGCACGGCCCATCTGGGCAATGCGGCAGATGGAATCCTCCACCTCTTTGGCAGCCACCAGCATCAAATCTGCCAGCTCATCGATGATGACGATCACCTGGGGCAGCTTCTGCCCGTCCTCCTCGGCCTCCATAATGCTATTGTAGGATTCCAGATCCCGCACACCGGCGTCGCTCATCAGCTTATACCGGCGGAGCATTTCCGTCACGGCCCACTGCAGCGAGCCTGCCGCCTTCTTAGGGTCGGTGACCACGGGGATGAGCAAATGGGGAATGCCATTGTAAATGCCCAGCTCTACCATTTTGGGGTCTACCATGATGAGCTTGACATCCTCGGGCCCAGCCTTGTAGAGAAGGCTGATGATAATGGAATTCATGCACACGGATTTACCGGAGCCGGTAGTACCGGCAATGAGCATGTGGGGCATTTTGGCGATATTGCCCACAATGCAGTTGCCTGCAATATCCTTGCCCACGGAGAAGGAGGACTTCCCCTTGGCACGGGCAAACTCCGGAGAATCGATGACCTCCCGCAGGGAAACGGTGGTGACGGTACGGTTGGGCACCTCAATGCCCACAATGGAGATTTTCCCGGGGACGGCGGCAATGCGCACACCGGAAGCGCCCAGGCTCAGTGCAATATCATCGGCACAGGAGGTGAGCTTGCTCAGCCGCACACCCTTATCCAGCTCCACCTCGTACCGGGTAACGCTGGGGCCACGGGTGACGTTGATAATATGGGCATCGATGTGGAAGCTTGCCAGGGTTTCGTTCAGGCGGGCGGAATTCTCCCGCATTTCCTCGGTTCCGTCGGCGCTGACCCCGGCGGGGCGGCGCAGCAGATCAATGGGCGGGAAGCAATAGGCGCTCTTCTCCCCATCGGCCTGGCCCTGGGCAATTTCCTGGGCCACCTGACGGGCAGACTCCTGGGCCTCCTTGCTGGTGACCTTGCCGGGCTTTTCCTCGGCCTCCGGCTGCTCCTTGGGGGCAGCAGCCTTCCGCGCAGGCTTTACAGGTTTCGGCTCCTCCCTTACAAAGGCGGGCATTTTTTGGGGGATAGGCGCTTCCTCCAGTTCCTCCGGCTCTTTCCGGACAGGCACACCGAAAGAAACCGGCTCCTGTCTGCCGTAAATGGGGGCATCGATATCCAGGCCGATGGTATTCATCATGTCCGCTGCCTTGGCAGGGGTGCCGGTATCAGGCCGCGCCTCTAACTGAGGAGATGCGGGGGCAGCTGGCTTTGCAGCCTTGGGCTGCTTGGGTGCAGCCGCCCGGGGCTGGGGCTCCGGTTCTTCCGGCAGCGCAGGCTCCACCGCCTGACGCTGGCGGCGCTTCTGCTCGATGCGCTTATTGGTAATGTGATTGACCACCGCTGCAGCGGGCTCAATATAGCTATCCTCTTCTTCCTCTTCCGGGTATTCCTCCCTGGGGCGGTTGGCAATGGCCCGGATGATACTGGGAATGGTGATTTCCATAGACCCCAACAGGGTGAGCACCACTGCCAGGGCCAGCAGCACATAGGAAATCACGTTGCCGCAGAGCCAGCGCAGCAGCATGGCAAAGCCGCCGCAGAGCACACCGCCGCTGGTGCCTGCCAGGCCGCCGGTATAGAGGTCGGCGATGACGGCAAAGCCCTGGGCCATGCCCTGGGTCTGCACCACCAGATGGTAAATGCTGCCGCTGAAAAACACGAATAGCAGCAGGCAGATACTGCGCATGGTGGGGCTATGCTTCCGCCCGAAGGTCTGGATGAAGAACAGATACACCAGCGCGGGAATGGAAAAATAGAATCCGGCCTGGCCCAGTAGGCCCAGAATCACGGATTTCATTGCCCGCAAAAGCGCCCCATCGGGATTGATGGCGATGGTGAGGAACAGGGCAAACAGCACTGCGCTGAGCACCGCAATGAGCACATTGGGCGCAAGGCCGCCGGAAAAATCCGAATTCCCCTTTTTCACCTTTTCCGGGCTCTTTTTCTTGGGCGGGGTAGATTTGCCGCCGGACTTACCGGCGGCAGGTTTCTTTTTTGCACCGGCAGCCGCCTGTTCTGCGCGGGTGCCGCTTTTCTTTTCAGCCATAAGTGCCTCCTATGCTACGAGATTCAGCAGGAACATAAACAGGGCCAAGCCCCAGCAGTAAAACGCGAAGATGGAAAAGCCCATATTTTTCTGCACCGCCCGCAAAAGCCGAATGCCCAGGAACGTGCCCGCAAAGGCGGCAATGCCCGTTGCCAGGCACACCAGAACGATCTGGAAGGTGACGCCCGTAAGGCCAACAGAAATAATACGCAAAACGTCATTCACCACAATGCAGGCGGAAACCAGGATGCCCATAATCAGGGCATTGTTCATGCCGTACTCCTTGTCCACTCCCAAAACAGAGCCCACGGACACCATAGCGCCGATGGCGGAAATGCCGGGGAAAATGGACAGCGCGCCGCCCAGGCCAATAAAGAGCCCATCCAGCCGGGACATGGCTCTGGCATCCTTATTGCCTGTGGGCAAAAACTGGGGAATGTACAAAATCAGGCCATTGAGGAACAGAAAGCCGGACACCGCCAGCAGAGAATTCCCAATGGGATACACCGCATCGTAGAGAAAATAGGCAAGAATAATGGGAATCGCCGTTGTACGCAGCAGACGGAAATCCATCAGGCTTTTGGTATCCAAGGGTCTGCGGCGCTTTTTCTTGGGAATCCGCGCCAGGGCCAGGGCCCGGCGGATGCGGATGAGCTGGGTGCGGCAGCTGTAAAACAGGGCCAGCATCACCGCCGCGTGGAGAAACAGCAGCATAAAGTTGCCGTCCACCGTCGTGCCGAATATTTTCAGCAGCAGGATGCCGTGGGCACGGGATGAAACAGGCAGAATATCCGCTGCGCCGGAAAGGAATCCATACAGCACACTTTGCAGCCAATTCATATCCAGATGCCTCCTTTGCAGAATTCTTTCAGTTTATAATACCACATAAGTGCTGCTTTTTCCAGTCCTAATTTTAAGGGGGCCAAGGGAAGAAAAAAGTCCCTCTCCGGATGGAAAGGGACTTTCCTGTTTGAACGAAGGAAGACTGCCACGGCAGTCTGAGGACTACTCGCGCTAAGAGCCGCCTGCGGCGGTTGCGCTCTGTACACGCCTGCGGGCGTAGTGGTTCGCTTTTGACAGAGAAATAGGTGTGCACTGGTGTGCTATGGCGAAGGGATTGTGTGCGCGCCGGGAAAAGCATCGATGTTCCATTTCGTCATTCCGAGGCAGTGACCGATGTCACTGCCGTGGGAATCTTCTCTTTGCAACAACTGCCCCAGTTGACCAGGGGAAGATTGCCACACCAGTCTGAGGACTGGTTCGCAATGACGTGGGAGCAGTCTGAGGACTACTCGCGCTAAGAGCCGCCTGCGGCGGTTGCGCTCTGTACACGCCTGCGGGCGTAGTGGTTCGCAATGACGTGGGAGCAGTGTGCGTGCTGCCTTGCAATAACAAAGAAGGGCGGTGCTACTTCACCTCCACCACCCGGATGGAATCCAGGGTGTAGGGGGACTGGCTCATAACCACGTCCGCAATCACCGCCACGTCCTGCTGCTGCAAGCCCTCCTCCGGGGCCGCCACGGCTACGGATATCCCCTCCCCGGTCATGTAGGCCACACAGTCGGCATAGCCCTTGGCAATCACCAGGCTCTCGATCTGGGCTTCGCTGAGGGCCGTTTCCACAATGTCCTCCAAATCCCTCGATGCCTCGGCCTCCTTGCTGCCCCCATCATAGGCGGCAGCCTCCTGCAACAGGTGAATGGCATCATCCCTGGCCTGCTGCCGGGAAAGGCGCACCGCGGCAAAATAGTCATCCTGGGTATTCAGGCTTTCGTCCCCGGTCATTACGGCGGACATATCCTCGCTGAGTTCCAGCTCCTCCCCCATAACCTTTTCCGAATCCAGGGTCTGGGTCAGATTTTTGGCGGACTGGTCGCTGGCATAGAGCCAATTTACATAAATTCCCGCGCACACCGTGACCAGTACCGCCGCCGCAATCAGATTCTTCTTCCAGATTTTCACAAAAAAGCCCCCTCATTTCATTTTCAGAACGGTTATTCGATTGGACGGCAGCCCGGTAGCGCCGGACACCGCTTCCACAACCCACAGCCTGACTGCGGGATTGTCCCCTCCCTGACACACAACCACCGCCCCCCGATACACAGGGGCCTCCACCCTGGAAAGGAGCCCCGTCTGATTCCGGTCGCTCCCTGTAACGGTGACGGTTTCCTGCCGTATTTCCCGGCGCTCCCCATCCGTCTGCTCCTGGGTATCCGACTGATAGATATTCGTCTCTCCCTGCCGGCACGTCAGCAGCACCCGGACGCTGCCCGCCCCCTGCACCTGGGAAAGGATCTCCTCCAGCCTTTCTTCCAGGCTGGTTTGGGTTGGGGCAGGTGCTTCCGTTGGCGGTTGGGGCTCCTCTTTTTTCCCCGTGGGCAGCAGCAGGAACACCAGCCCCACAGCCAGCACCAGCGCCGCCCAGCGGTTTTTCTGCAAGAAATCTTTTATACGCCCCTTTAGTCCCTCCATAGCTGCTTCTCCTTCGGAATGCCCAGATCTTTTGCAATGCGCTCCTGCAGTTTTTCCTTTTCCCTCTGCCCTGCCTCACCGGTGAAAGTTACGCTGTCCGGAAGGCCCTCCCGGGTTAGCTCCAGCTGCGCCGTAATGCTCAGCCCCAGCTGGGAGGCTATGTCCAAGATATATGCTTCCAGCTGCTCCTTTATGACGGAAGCATACTGCCGGTTATAGATCGCCTCTCCCTCCTGCACGGCCCTGTCCGCCTCCTGATCCCAGACCCTTGCCCAGGCGGAAATATCCGGAAATTCCACGGTTTTCAGGGGCTTTAACGCCGTGACCATAAGAAAAATACCGCATAAAATCTGAATCACCCTGGCGCAGCTGCTTTTTTCCGTCAGGGTTTTGAGAATCCCCGCAATCAGGGCGGCGCAAATAAGGCCCAGTACAAATCTTGCCGCCATCAGCCTACCCCCTTCAAAAAGCACACGGTGCTCACCAGCAGGAGAATACACATAGCTCCGGTCATGCCCAGAAGCATCCGCATCACTTCCCCAAAGTCGCCGATGAGCGCGCACTGGGTTTTGGTTCCGAAGAAGCCGCACAGGGCCGCCGTGGCTTTGAGAATCAGATACTGAACGCCGATGCGGCAGAAGGGCTCCAGAAATACCGCCAGGATGGCAAGAATTCCGTAGATGCCCATGCCGGAGCGCAGCACCCCTGCCCCCACCAATACCGCCTCCGAGGCATCCGCAAGAACGCTCCCCACCACGGGGATCAGGGTGCCGAAGGTTGCCTTGGCTGCCTTGACGGCTGCCGCATCCGCCGTACCGCTGACCACCCCGGTAATGCCCAAAAAGGCGGTAAACAGGGATAGCATCGTCTTTAAGCACCACAAAAGCAGGCTTTTTATAGAATCCTTTAGGTTCTTCAGGGGGACGCTTCCCAAAAAAGCGGCAGCGGTGGCTGCGGCAAGATAGAGATACTGCACGGGAATCATCAGCTTTACGAGAAGCCCGGAGAGAATGGTATTAAAGGCCGCAGACCCGGCATACAGCGCCGCCCCGGTGGCTGTGCCCCCCTGGGCCGCCATGGCGGCGGTCATGCAGGGCAGCAGCAGCTTTTCATACTCGCTCAAATCCCGAAGGGTGCTCTCCCCCAGGCGAATCATTGCCCCCGTCCGGGTAAACAGCAGCCCGGCAACCGCTACCGCCCCCACCACATCCGCCGTCTTCCGGGCCGGGGAATCCTCCCTGCCCAGCAGCCCCACCAGAATGCAGGCGGCAACCAGGGAGGCCCCCACCGCCAGCCCCTTCTGCACCTGGGGCCAGAGGATGGGCAAAAGCTCCTTGAGGATCTGCCGCAGACCCTCTCCAAAATTCTTGGTATCCTTGGGCATGAGCTTTGCCCCGGCATCGGGTACCTCCGGAGCGGCAAGCTCTGCCGACACCGGCAGAACCACAGCCAGCAAAACCAGCACCAGCGCAATCCATCGTTTCATGCAGCGCCCACCATCTCCTGTATCAAATCCATCAGGGTGCGCAGCATGGGCACGGACAGGCACAGAATCGCCCCGCTGCCCAGCAGCCGCAGCACCTTGCCCAGAGCGGCATTGCCCCCATCGGTGCAGACGGAAGCAGACACCTCCGCCGTCAGACCGATTCCGGCGGACTTGAGGAGCAGCTCCAGAAAGTCCCCGTCCAGGTCCCCCAGCGCCTCCAATTCCTGCATCAGCTCTGCCACCGGCTCCAGCAGGCGCAGCGCCACCCCCAGCACCATGGCGCACACCGCCATAGAGACGAGCAGCGCCAGATCCTTCTCCTGCCTGCATAGCCCCGTGAGCACCACCGCAATCAGGATCCCGGCGGTGCACTTCCAGAACGCCTCCATCAAAACCGAAACAGAGTCTTGACCAGGTCAAAGAGCTCTGCAATCTTCTGGGCAACCATCATGAGCACCACCACGAGCCCTGCCAGGCTTGTCATGGTGGCCTGCTCCTCCCGACCGGAACGGGAGAGCACCTGGTTGAGAATGGAGACGATAATGCCGATGGCGGCAATTTTGAAAATCAGATCGATATCCATCTTAAATCAGCAGCACCGCCAGGGCCGCCCCGGCACACAGCCCCAGGGTGCGGTAGCTGCGCAGACGGAGCTCCCGGTTCCGCTCCAACTCCTGCAGCTCCCGACGGCAGGCTTTTTGGGCACTCTGCAAGCCCTTTCGCTGCCCGGACAGATCGAATTTTCCCAGAGAAGCGCCCAAAAGCTTTAAAATTCGCTTTACGGAAACCGGCAGATTTCCCTGCTCTGCCAGAGCCCGCTCCACACATTCCTCCGCCCGGGGGGCATCCCCCTTTTCCAGCTGCCGGGCCAGGGCGCGAAAAAAGGCCCGCAGGGGCCCGCCCCCTTTCCCCGCCAAAAGGCACAGCTTTGGCAGGGGCGTCAGGCGGCAGCAGATTTCGCTTTCCATCAGCTCCAGGCTCACCAGCAATTGGCGCAAAAGCTGCTCCTGGCGCTGGGTTTCCCGGGCCAGGGAGAACCCAAAGCCCCCACAGCCCACAATCACCAGCATTGCGCCTACCCATTTGTAACCCATTTGTCCATCCTTTCCCGGCGAAACGACTTGTCCTTTTTCAGCAGCAGTACCGTTTGAAAAATGCCCTGCTCCAGAAGGGGACGGTAGCAGGGTCTTGTCCGCAGATCTTCCACAGAGGACGCATGGGCCGTTGCCAGCAGCTTCACCCCGCAGCCTGCCGCCCCGGCAAGGGCCCGCGCATCCGCCTCCTGGGTAACCTCATCCACAGCAATATAGTCAGGCCCCAGGCATCTTAGAACCATCCCGATTCCCGCATCCTTGCCGCAGCCGGAGAGTACGTCCATCCGGCGTCCCCTTTGAAAGCCCTTTGGAAAAAGCTCCTGACGCTCGTCCACCACGCAAACCTCCTTTTCCCCTGCAAGAAGCCGGGCGATGCAGCGAAGCAGCGTGGTTTTCCCCCAGCCGGGAGCGCCCAGAATCAGGATAGAGCCCCACCGGACGCTCTCCTCCGGGGCAAGCCCCCGGATATCCCTCGCCACCCGAATGCACACGGAATCCAGGGTGCGAAAGCCGGTGGGCTTCTCATCCTGCCAGATCACCTCCCCGCACAGGCCCATGCGGTGGCCTCCGGGCAGGGCGATGTAGCCCTGGGCGGCGCTCTCCACCGACCAGGGGGAATAGTGACTGGCGGCATTGATGCAATAGTCCAGGTCGCGTCCCGTGACCTTTCCGGGCAGGCACCAGAATTTATCCCCAAAGACGATTTCCGGCGGCTGTCCCGCCCGCAGACGCAGCTCCTGGATGGGCGCCCTCCCAAAGGCATCCATTTCCCTGCGCACAGACTCCGGCAGCACATTCATCAGAGAATCCCAATCGCAGTCCACCCACTCTCCCCCTTTGTGCCCACTATATGAAGCATCCCCCGGAAAGATTCCGGGGGATGACAGGCTGTCGAAAAACCCCTTACGGGCTTTTCCGACAAATTTTTGCAGTCTGCTGCGCGCACTCCTTGTTCGCCTACGGCGAACAACTCGCACACTTACAGCCTGAGATGTATTTTCTGTCAGGTACACGCCCCGACAGAAAATGATTTGATTTTATTTGTCGGCTTACGCCGCCAAACTCTGCGAGGCTTTTTGACAAGCTGGCATCCCCCGGAAAGATTCCGGGGGATGAAAAAGAGGATATGAAAGAATTTGCCATTGCAAAGTGCACAGGCTTCAGAGCTCGGAAAGCACCTTGCCCAGGCTGTCGTGGATGGTAAGGTTAGCCCGGTCATCGTAGGGGGTGGGATCCCGGTTGATGAGCACCAGGCGATTTCCCCGATAGTACCTTAAAAAGCCCGCCGCCGGGTAAACCGTCAGGCTGGTGCCCGCCACCAACAGAATATCTGCCTGTGTAATGGCCTGCAGCGCCCCTTCCACGGTTTTTTCGTTCAGGCCCTCTTCGTAAAGCACCACATCCGGCTTTACAATGCCGCCGCAATCGCACCGGGGAATGCCGTCGCAATTCTTAACGAATTCTGCCGGATAAAACTTTCCGCACCGGGTACAGTAATTCCGCAGGATAGAGCCGTGGAGCTCATACACACGCCGGGAGCCCGCCTTCTGGTGCAGGCCGTCGATATTCTGGGTGACCACTGCCAAAAGCCTGCCCTCCTGCTCCCAACGGGCCAGGATTTTGTGGGTAATATTGGGCCGGGCATCCAAGGGCATCATCTTTTCCCGGTAAAAGCGGAAGAAATACTCCGGTTTTTCCAGGTAAAAACTGTGGCTGATAATGGTTTCCGGGGGATACTCGAACTTTTGGTTATAGAGTCCATCCACACTGCGGAAATCCGGAATGCCGGATTCGGTGCTGACCCCCGCACCGGTAAAGGCCACGATGTTTTTGCTCTCGGCAATCCAGGCCCGCAAGGTTTCAATCTTGTCCATTTTGCCACCTCCTGGGGAAATAGTAGCGCTATTTTGGGCACTTGTCAATCTGTAAATCGAACCCCTTTCCTGTTTCATATTGCCTTTTTGGTACATTCATGGTATAGTTAATATAAGGATATTCCCACTTTTCTTCAAACGGAGGTTTTGCAGCATGCCGGTATTAAGTACTTTCTACGGAATCATTGTTCGTATGTATCAGGAAAAGGGCGGCAAACATAATATGCCTCATATTCACGCAGAATTTTCCGGAGAAGAGATTGTCATGGCACTTGATGGCACCATTCTGGAGGGAAGCCTTCCAAAAAACAAGCTGAAATTGCTGGAAGCCTGGGTCGTCATTCACCAGGATGATTTGGAAGCAAACTGGAAACTCCTGCGCAATGGTGAACAATTCTTTAGAATCGACCCGTTGAAATAAGGAGGAAATCTTTATGCTTCAACCGAAATTAACTTCTGTGCAACCGGAAGACGGGCACAAATTACTGCTGACCTACGAAACCGGAGAACGGCGTGTGTTTGACGTCTCCCCCTATATTACCGGTTCCTGGTACGGAGAATTGAAAGATGCTGCCTATTTTTGCTCTGTATCTCTTCTCCCCGGCGGTGTAGGAATCGAGTGGCTTCACGGTCAAGATATCGCTCCCCATGAATTGTACGAATTGAGCATTCCTGCATAACCGTCAGCCCCGGTTTTTCCCAGGGTCAAAACAGAAAACGCCCCTGCCGCAGCACGCAGCAGGGGCGTATTCTTATTCTTTTCCAACCAGCTTTTGCAGCAGGAGCAGATCGAAGATATTTACGGTTCCGTCGGCATTCAGGTCGGCGTTGCCGTTTTCAATGGTCACCGACTGACCGGAAAGGAATCTGCGCAGGCGCTTGGCATCGGCAGCGGTTACCCGACCGTCCCCGTTTACGTCTCCCAAAATGCCGGAGGCTACGGTAACGGTGCCCGCCTCCAGGGTCAGGGTGCAGGGGCTGCCCTCCCCGTCCACTGCCAGGCAGTCGGTCAGGGTGACGGAAATCGCGCCCTGGGGGGCATTGTCTGCCAGCCGGAAAACAAGGGTCAATATTTCTCCATTGGCATCCGTCTGATCGGATTGCAGCCACAGGGCCTTCTCCCCTTCCCCAATGCCAACCGTCCAGTCTCCCGGGGTGAGGATATCCCCGGTGCAGTCGTAATCCTCCAGGGTCAGGTAGGTTTTGTCATAGGAAATGGAAAAGCTCATACCGCACAGGCCGGGGTTATTGGAAAGGGTGACGGGAAGCTTTACCGTCTGTCCCGGCTGAGCTGTGGCAGAACCCAGGCTCAGGTGAGGCTCCGGGACGGTGGAATCCTGGGGCTCGGTTTCTTCCGTGGCGACAGTTTCCTCCGTTGCGGCGGTTTCCTCCGTGGGCTGGGTTTCTTCCCCGGTTTCCGTTGTCTGAGTCCCTTCGGTGGCTTCCGTTGCTTCCGTTGCTTCCGTAGATTCCGTAGCTTGGGTTTCTTCTGCAGTTTCCGCAGCCTCCGTTGCCTGGGCGGCCTGGGTTTCTTCCGTGGCTTCTGTTACTTCCGTGGCCTGAGTTTCTTCTGCCGCCTGGGCATCGGTTTCTCCCAGGGAGATGAATTCCAGCTTCTGGGCCGCAGCATAGCTCTCCGCAATGCTGCCGGAGGGTGCGGAAATCACGGCGTCAGACCGGAACGCCCCCTCTGCAATTTCCGTAACGGAAGCAGGAAGGGTCACCTGAGTCAGCTTGCGGCAGAGTTTAAACGCCAGAGCATCGATCTTGGTAATGCCCTCCCCCACCTCTAAGGTGGTGATATCCGCCCGGTAGCTCTCCCAGGGGAAATCCGCCATGGTCTTCCCGGCAACCGCACCGGTTCCCGTGACGGTGAGCTTCCCGCTGTCCAGGATCCAGCCGATCTGCCCCCAGCTGCCGGAATCCTTGGCAAACTCGTGGTAATCCGACTGGCGGAAGGAGCCTCCGTTATCCCCTATGTAGTCCGCTGCGGCGGAGTCCTTCCGCCCGTTCAGCAGAATGGTGGGCTCAAAGGCCCGGTCGGCAATCCAGCTGACGCTATTGGGGACAAAGGCAGAGGTCAGCTTGGTGCACCCGGCAAAGGCCCGCTCCCCAATGCCCACAAGGCCGGTGGGGAACGTAATCCAGCTGAGGGACGTGCATCCTTCAAAGGCGCCGGACCCGATATAGCGGAGGTTTTTCGGCAGGGTCACAGAGCGCAGGCCGGTGCACCCGGCAAAGGCTCCATCCTGCAGGGAAACAATCCCCTCGTCCATGCGCACGGTCTGGATTTCTTCCAGATGATCCTGCCAGGGAATTTTGTAAAATTGCATCTGTCCACTGCCGGAAATGCTCAGAGCTCCGCCCTCCAAAGACCAGGTGATGGCATCCTCTGCGTGCCCCTTTCCGGGCAGTGCCCCCAGCAGGAGCACGGCACAGAGGATGAGGGATAACAGCCGATGGAATTTCATGGGATAACCCTCCTAAGAAGTCTGAAATACTGAGAAAAATTGTGCTGCGGTTCGGAATAACATGCCCTGCGTCATTCCGAGGCAGTGACCGATGTCACTACTCCGCGCTAAGAGCCGCCTGCGGCGGTTGCGCTCTGTACACGCCTGCGGGCGTAGTGCCGTGGGAATCTTCTCTTCGTACCAGCACTCCGATTGTCCGGGCAAAAGATTGCCACACCAGCGTGCGCGCTGGTTCGCAATGACGTGGGGAAGCGTGCGACGCCGGTTCGCAATGACGAAAGGAAAGCCCCTTAGTCTTCTTTGTGGGGCTCGGCAGGGGTATTGTCCTGGGCAGCTACGGGGGCTTCCTGCTGCTGGATACTTTCCTCCTGGGGCTCGGTGGGAGCGGCTGCCTGGGGCTCTTCCTTGGGAGCCTGAGCAGCATTCACGTAGGCCATCAGCTCTTCGCCGGTGATGGTTTCCTTCAAAAGCAGATATTCGGCAATCTCATCCAGGAGTTCCCGATTGGTTTTCAGGATATTCAGGGCATCGTCAAAGGCCTTATCCAGCATCTTCTTGACTTCGTTATCCACCTGTGCGGCGGTATCCTGGGAGCAATCCATATAGGCCTGTCCGTCCAGATAGCTATTCTGGGTGGTGGCAGTGGTCATGAGACCCAACTCCTTGCTCATGCCGTACTGAGACACCATGTTCCGGGCCAGAGAGGTAGCCCGCTGCAAATCGTTGGCAGCCCCCGTAGTCTGCACGCCGAACACCAGCTGCTCCGCTGCCCGGCCGCCCACCAGGCTCTTGAGTTCCACCTCCAGCTCCTGACGGGTGGAGAGGAACTTTTCCTCCTCCGGCAGGTACATGGTGTAGCCCAGTGCACCGGAGGTATGGGGCACGATGGTGATTTTGGAAACGGGCTGTGCGTGCTTTTCCAGAGCGGAAACCAGGGCATGTCCCACCTCGTGATAGGCAACCAGCCGCTTTTCCATCTCCGTCAGCACCGTATTCTTCTTTTCCGTACCGGCAATGACCGTTTCAAAGGAGACCAGCAAATCCTCCTGATTGACAGCCTTCCGGCCCATACGGACGGCCCGGAGGGCGGCCTCGTTTACAAGGTTTGCCAGATCTGCACCCACAGCGCCGGCGGTAGCCTGGGCGATCTTCTTGAGATCCACATCTTCGGAGAGCTTAATCTTCCGGGTGTGCACCTTCAGGGTATCCAGTCTGCCCTGGTAGTTGGGCCGGTCTACAATGATCCGGCGGTCAAACCGACCGGGACGGAGCAGCGCCTTATCCAGAATCTCCGGGCGGTTGGTAGCAGCCAGGCACACAATGCCCTTGGAGGGCTCGAAGCCGTCGATCTCGCTCAGGAGCTGATTCAGGGTCTGCTCCTGCTCGGAGTTGTTGCCATAGCGGTTATCCCGGGCCCGGCCCACGGCGTCGATTTCATCAATGAAGATGATGCAGGGGGCCACCTTTGCCGCCTGCTGGAACAGGTCACGGACACGGCTGGCGCCCATACCTACGAACATTTCCACAAAGTCAGAGCCGGAAATGGAGAAGAAGGGCACATCCGCCTCACCGGCAACGGCCTTGGCAAGGAGCGTTTTACCGGTACCGGGAGATCCCACCAACAGCGCACCCTTGGGCAGCCGCGCGCCGATTTCGGCATAGCGCTGGGGATTGTGGAGGAAATCGATGATCTCTTTCAGGGATTCCTTAGCCTCATCCTGACCGGCAACATCCTTAAAGGTGACGCCGGTCTGCTTTTCCATATAGACCTTGGCCTTGCTCTTGCCGAAGCCGCCCATCATGCCGTCTCCGCTCATGCGCTTGGTCAGGCTGCGCATAAACATAAAGAGAATGGCAAAGGTAATGCCATAGTAGAGCACCATGAGGATGACGGAATTGTCTTCCTGAATCTGCTCATCCACCTTTACCCCGTTGGCAACCAGCTGGTCAGAAAGGGTCAGCCAGTCGCCGTTGGGCATACCGGTATAGCAGGCCCGCTGCTGGGAGGCAGGCTTTGCCGCCTCTTCTCTTGTCAGGTAGAACACCCGAGAGCCCCGGTACTGCACCTCTGCCAGCTGATTCTGCTCCATCGCCAGGCGAAAATCCGTGTAGGTGGTTTCCGTATACTGGCTGTTGGACACCATATTATAAATCCACCCAAACAGCAGCACCAGTGCCAGGGCGATAATCAGCGGCGTCCAGAAGGAAGTTTTGGGTTTGTCTCCCCCGGGCTTCTTTTCATTGGGGCCGTCATTTTGTCCTAAATTCATTTTCTTATGCCTCCTCAGGCTTTTCCGAAAAAACCGCCGCCTTGGTCACGGGGCTCTTTTCGGCTTCTTACTGGGTATCATACCACATTTTTGCACCTGTGGCAATGAAAGTTTCCGGATTTTGCGGTAAATTTTCTATGAATGTCCCCGGTGAACCGGGACAACGTGAAAAAAAGTATTGTGAAATGGCGCAGCTTCTGCTATAATGTCTTTAATCTATCGTATTTTGAAGAACTGTATCTATCTGGAGGATATCCCATGAACGAACAATATAATAAGCGCCGGTTTCCCCGGGGCGCAGAGCGCAGCCCCCGCCCCCAGGAGAATGTGGAGGAAAACGAAAACCAGCTGGAGGGCCGCAACGCCATTGCCGAGGCTCTGAAAAGCGGGCGCACCATTGATAAGCTCTTTATTGCCGCCGGAGATACCGACAAAAGCCTGCAGCGTCTGGCTGCCCAGGCAAAGGAAGCAGGGGCCGTGGTGGTTCCCGTTGACCGGCGGAAGCTGGACATGATGTCCTACACCCGCTCCCATCAGGGCGTGATCGCTCTGGCTGCCGCCCACGCCTACTACACCATCGATGACATTCTGGAGGAAGCCGCCGCCCGCGGTCAGGCTCCCCTGATCGTGATCTGCGACGAGCTCTCCGATCCCCACAACCTGGGGGCGATCCTCCGGAGCGCCGAGTGCGCCGGGGCTCACGGCGTGATTATTCCCAAGCGCCGGAGCGTGGGCCTGACCGCCACCGTTGCCAAGGCCTCCGCCGGGGCTATGGAATATATGAAGGTCGCCCGGGTGACCAATATTTCCAGCGCCATGGAGGAGCTGAAAAAGAAGGGCGTATGGATTTTCGGCACCGCTGCCGAGGGCTCCATCCCCATGTATCAGGCTGACCTCCGGGGCCCTGCTGCCATTGTCATCGGCAACGAGGGGGACGGCATGAGCCAGCTTGTGCGAAAGAACTGTGATGTGACCGTTTCCATTCCCATGAATGGAAACATCAGCTCCCTGAACGCCTCTGCGGCAGCTTCCATTCTTCTTTACGAAGCTGTGCGTCAGCGTTTGGGCTAACTTTTGGAGGTTCCCATGGATAATCAGGAAAACTTGGAGGAAGCCCAGGAATTTGACCTGGAATCCATCCTAAATGAATTTGGAAGCGGCGCTCAGGATTCCCCGGAGGACACTTCGGAGGAAGCCCCCGAAAAAGCACCGGCGTCTCCGGTAATCCCGGAGACTCCGGATACCCCCCATGCCCCGGAAAGCGCCGATGCTCCCACCGACGCGCCGGAAGAGCAGGAGTCCGTCACCTCGGACACCGTGGAATTTGATCTTTCTCAGCTGGATGCCCTTTTGAAGGACGCCCCTGCAGAAGAAGGCAAAGCGCAACCCACCCTGGTCTTTGACCCCCAGCCAGAGAAGCCCAAAGAGCCCGGCGATGAGCAGACCCGCCGCCTGGATGCCATTGCAGACATCCCGGAAGCCCCCAAAAGGCAGGAGCCCATCCCCTTCCGCTCCAATTTGCAGGAACTCAAGCGGAAAATCGTGGCAGGCCCGGAAAAGCGGTACTACGATCTTTCCGATGTGGGCGTGCTCAAGCTGCAGGTTGCCATTCTGCTGAACCTTTTGGTGGTGGGCCTGTGCGTTGCTACCACCACCATGTTCACCATGGGCATGGTTCCCGAAAACCGGCTGCGGCTGGTGATTTTTACCCAGGTGCTTGGGATGCTGGTATCTGCCCTGCTGGGCTGCTACCAGATCATGGACGGGGTGACCGACATCTTTAAGGGCCGGTTCAACATCAATTCCATGCTGTTTTTCACCCTGCTTGCCTGCCTGGCAGATGCGGTCTTCTGCCTGAAGGAGCTCCGGATTCCCTGCTGCTCCTGCTTCGCCCTGGAAATGGCCTTTGCCCTTTTGGGACGGTACCACCGCCGCTCCACGGAAATCTCCCAGATGGATACCCTGCGGAAGGCAATCCACCTCCACAGCATCGTAAAAGAGGGAGACTACCTGGATGGCTCCCCGGTGCTGCTGCGGGGGGAAGGCGACGTGGACGATTTCCTGGACACCTACAATAAGACCACTGCCCCGGAGCGTGCCCAGAGCATTTACTGCTTTGCGGCCCTGTGCCTGTGCATCGGCATTTCCGTTCTGGCAGGACTGCGCTACGGACTCAGCCTTGGGGTGCAGGTGCTCTCCACCTCCCTGCTGGCTGCCGTGCCCGCCAGCTTCTTCGTGGCATTGACCCGTCCCACTGCCCTGCTGGAAACCCGGCTGCACATCGTGGGCTCCGTGCTCTGCGGCTGGCAGGGCGTGACCAGGCTGCGGGGCAAGGCCTATTTCCCCATGCGGGACAGCGACCTCTTCCCCACCGGCTCCACCAAACTCAACGGCGTAAAATTCTACGGTTCCCGGGAGCCGGAGCAGATTCTGGCCTACACCGCCTCCCTGATTGCCGCCGCCGGAGGCGGACTGGTTCCCCTGTTCCGGAATATGCTGAAAAACCGGGGCGGCAGCGAGTATCCCGTCACCCAGTTCCGGGACTACGGCCTGGGAGGCATTGGCGGAGAAATTTCCGGCAGCGCCGTCCTGATGGGCGACCTGAATTTCCTGCAGAGCATGGATGTGGATATCCCCCAGGGCACTATGGTTGCCCAGGCGGTTTACGTTGCCATTGACGGGCAGCTCAGCGCCGTGATTGCCATCTCCTACGCGAAGATGCGCTCGGCCTCCGCCGGCCTTACTTCCCTGAACGGCTGCCGCCGAATTAGGCCCGTGCTGCTGTGCGACGATTTCCTCATCACCGCAGAATTTATCCACAGCAAGTTTGGCGTCAATACCCGGCGGATGGTCTTCCCTGACCGGGAAACCAGGCAGGCGCTTTCCCAGCGGCAAGCAAATCCCGAAAGCCCCGTGCTGGCTCTGACCATCCGGGACGAGCTGGTGAGCGCCATCTACCCCGTCACCGGTGCCAGCGCGCTGCACACCGCCTGCCGCCTGGGGCTGATGATCCACCTGCTGGGTGGCATTGTGGGCATTCTCATTATGTTTGTGCTGGCCTTCCAGGGCAGCACGGAGATCCTCACCCCCACCAAGGTTCTACTGTATCAGCTGATCTGGATGGTTCCCGGACTGCTGGTAACCGAGTGGGCAAGAACGGTATAAGCTGCCAAAAGGAGCTGCCTCAAATCGAGGCAGCTCCTTTTTGAACGCCGGGGATGTTGCAATTTGCCGGAGGATGTTTCAATTTGTGTCCAGTTGAATCTTTCCGTCCTCCATCCGGGCGGAAACACCGTGGATGGGGCTTTCAAAGGAATCGATGATGGCCTCGCTGATGGGGTCTTCCAGATCCTTTGCAATCGTCCGGCGCAGGTTTCTGGCGCCGTAGGTGACGGAATAGGCCTTCTGGGCCAGGTGATCCCGCACTTCCTCCGTCCAGGTGAAGGTGAGCTCCCGCTGGGCAAGACTATCCCGCAGCTCTTTGAGCATAATTTCCGCGATGGAAGCAAAGTCTTCCTTGGTCAGGTGGTGGAAGGTGATAATTTCGTCCACCCGGTTCAGGAATTCCGGTCTCAGGAAGCTGCGCAGGGCCGCCATGGTCTTTTCGGAAACCTGGTCGTTATCCGTGCGCCCGAAGCCCATACCGGCAACGCCTCCTTCGGAGCCTGCATTGGTGGTCATGACAATGACGGTATTTTCAAAGCTCACCACCCTGCCCTGGGCATCGGTGATGCGCCCGTCATCCAGCACCTGCAAAAGGATGTTCATCACATCCGGGTGGGCCTTTTCGATTTCGTCAAAGAGCACCACGCTGTAGGGCTTCCGGCGGATGGTTTCCGTCAGCTGGCCCGCCTCGTCATAGCCAACATACCCGGGAGGCGAACCGATGAGCTTGGAAACCGCGTGCTTTTCCATATATTCCGACATATCCACCCGAACCAGGGAATCCACGCTGTCAAACAGGTCGCTTGCCAGGCATTTTACCAGCTCGGTTTTGCCCACGCCGGTGGGGCCGGCAAAGATGAAGGATACGGGCCGGCGCTTGGGGGAAATGCCCACTCTGCCCCGGCGGATGGCCCGGGCCACGGCCTCTACGGCGTAATCCTGACCCACGATGTGGGCCTTCAGCCGATCCTCCATACCCCGCAGCTGCTTATACTCCTGGGCCTTGATCTTGGTTGCGGGAATCTTTGTCCACAGCTCAATGATCCGGGCCAGATTGTCCATGGTCACTGCCGGAGCGGGCACTTTTTCCAGCTCCTCAATCTCCCCTGCCACCTGGCAGAGCTTGCTGCGCAGGGTGGCAAGGCGCTCAAAATCCGTATTCTCCGTGTCCTCGTTGAGCACCCGGAGCTCCAGCTCGTAATCATCCCGCTCTTTTTTCAGCTCCGCCAGCTTGGAAATCTCCTTGCACCGGAGGTTGACATCGGAGCAGGCCTCGTCCAGCAGGTCGATGGCCTTATCCGGCAGGAAGCGGTCGGTGATGTACCGCTCGGACAGGAGCACGCACTGCCGGGCAATTTCCGGGGAAATGGTCACCCCGTGGAAGGCGGCGTAGGTTTTGGCAATGCCCTGCATGATCTGGGTTGCCTCTTCAATGGTGGGCTCTGCCACGCTTACCGGCTGGAAGCGCCGCTCCAGAGCGGCATCCTTTTCAATATATTTGCGGTATTCATGAAAGGTGGTGGCGCCGATGACCTGGATTTCTCCTCTGGACAGCGGGGGCTTGAGGATATTGGCGGCATTCATGCTGCCCTCGGCATCTCCCGCGCCCACCAGATTGTGCACTTCGTCAATCACCAGAATGATATTGCCGCACTCCTTGATTTCGGAAATCAGACTCTTCATCCGGCTTTCAAACTGCCCCCGGAACTGGGTTCCCGCAACCAGGGCGGTCAAATCCAGGAGGAAAACCTCTTTGTCCCGGAGCTTGTAGGGCACATCCCCAGCGGCAATCCGCTGGGCCAGGCCCTCGGCAATGGCGGTTTTGCCCACGCCGGGCTCGCCCACCAGACAGGGGTTGTTCTTCTGGCGGCGGTTAAGGATCTGGATCACCCGCTCGGTTTCCACATCCCGACCGATCACCTTGTCAAGCTTCCCTTCCCGCGCCCGGGCGGTCAGATCCATGCAGTAGTTATCCAGGAATTTGTGCTTGCTCTTTTTGGGCTTCTTCCCCTCCTTGGGGAGCTCCTGCTCCTTTTGGGGCTGGGCGGGCTTGGTGGGCAGGCCGCCGAAGAGCTGATTCATAAAGGGGAACGTGGCAGTCTGGCTGTCGGTTTCGTCCTCTTCGGATTCCTCCGGATCCCGCTGCCCGAACATACTGCTCATTTCATCGGAGATCATATCCAGATCTTCGTTGGAAAGGCCCATCTGCTTCACCGCCTGGTCGATCTGGGGAATGCCCAGACTCCGGGCGCACTTTAAGCAGTAGCCCTCGTTCATGGTAACGCCGTTTTCAATCTTGCTGATGAAAATCACCGCTACGTTCTTTTTGCATTTGGTACACATTTGTGGCTGCATCGCCATTCACTCCTTACAGAGGCGGGCTTTTCCCCGCCTTGGCTCCCCGAAAGCCGGGGCCGCCGGTTTCATTTTCAAGAAGTATATCACAAGTCAACTAAAAAAGGAAAAACAATTTATTAATACTGCGCCGCTTTCCCGGTGTGATGAACGAAAGGGTGTCCCGGCGCCCAAGATTGCCACACCAGTGACATCGGTCACTACTCGCGCTAAGAGCCGCCTTCGGCGGTTGCGCTCTGTACACGCCTGCGGGCGTAGTGGTTCGCAATGACACCTTTTCTGTCATTCCGAGGCAGTGCGCACTGCTCCGCGCTAAGAGCCGCCTTCGGCGGTTGCGCTCTGCACAGCGCTGCGGCGCTAGACTGCCGTGGGAATCTTCTCTTTCCCGCAGCTGCTACCTTTGACTGAAGGAAGATTGCCACACCAGTGCTGCGGCACTGGTTCGCAATGACGAATGGGTGAGCGTCTGCGCGCTGGTTCGCAATGACGAATGGGTGAGCGTCTGCGCGCTGGTTCGCAATGACACCTTTTCTGTCATTGCGAGGCAGTGCGCACTGCTCCACGCTAAGAGCCGCCTTCGGCGGTTGCGCTCTGTACACGCCTGCGGGCGTAGTGGTTCGCAATGACGAATGGGTGGGCGTCTGCGCGCTGGTTCGCAATGACACAGGGCGCGCAGCGCCTTGGCCTCCCTACAGGGAGAGCCAAAGCGCAGCGAGACTGGAGAGTCTCTGCGCATTCCAACTACGCAACGTTTTCGTGGAATGATGCATCCTGCCGTTTCCATTCAACCGGGCAGAGTTGTTGCTGAAACGTGAAGACAACTCATCCGTCACACGCTTCGCGTGTGCCACCTTCCCTACTAGGGAAGGCAAGGCGCCCTGCGGGCGCGGTGACGACGTTTGACTGGCTCACTTTCACTTCAAAGTGTGACGCAGCGCTGCGGCGCTAGACTGCCGTGGCAATCCCCCGGACGTTTAGACCGCCAAAGAATTACGCCACGGTTTCTCCTCACCCCGTCACGGCTTCGCCGTGCCACCCCTCCCCACACAGGGAGGGACTTGCAATCCCTCAGTCAGCCTAGCATCTGACAGCTCCCTTTACACAAGGGAGCCATAGTTCCGTTCAACCAAAGTTGTACCACGCCCAAGATTGCCACACCAGTGCTGCGGCACTGGTTCGCAATGACGAGGAAGGGGCCGCGGGGCAAAAATCTGCCGCTGCTTTTTCAGGAGCAGCGGCAGAAAATGATGCTTTAAACCTTTGTAGAAACGAAATCGTCCACCAGAGCCAGGGCATTGTCCACTTTAATGGGATCTTTGCCGCCGCCCATGGCGGAATCGGGCTTGCCGCCGCCGGAGCCGCCGCACTCGGTGCACACCAGCTTGACCAGTTCACCGGCCTTGATGCCCCGGGCCACAGCCTCCTTGCCGCAAACCACCAGGAAAGTGGGCTTTTCGCCGTTGACGGAAGCCAGCACGGCAACCACATTGGGATCCTTATCCCGGAGCATATCGCCCATCTGGCGCAGCTTGGCTGCATCTGCCTTGGGCAGCACGGCAGTCATGACTTTCAGGCCGCCGATCTCATGGGCGCCGAAGAGGAAGCGATCCACTTCTCCTGCGGACTCCTTGGCCCGGTACTGCTCGATGGCGCGGCGCAGCTCCTTGATTTCCTCCACATGGGACTGCACCTTGCCCAGCAGCTCCACGGGCTTTACCTTCAGGCGGGTAGCAGCCTCGCCCAGCAGGGCCCGGTTGGCCTCCAGCTTCTTCAGGCATACCTTGCCGGTATAGGCCTCGATCCGGCGGACACCGGAAGCAACGCCGCCCTCGCTCTCGATTTCAAAGGGGCCGACCTTGGCGGTGTTATCCAGGTGGGTGCCGCCGCAGAACTCCACGGAGTAGCCGCCCATATTCACCACACGCACCGTGTCGCCGTACTTTTCGCTGAACAGAGCGGTTGCGCCCAGCTTCTTGGCTTCCTCAATGGGCATTTCCCGGGTAACAATGGGGTAGCCCTCCAGGATGGCATTCTGCACAATGGAATTGACCTTTGCCAGCTCCTCCGGGGTGACGGCGGAATAGTGGGTAAAGTCAAAGCGGAGATAGTCCGGCTCCACCAGAGAGCCTGCCTGGTGCACATGGTCACCCAGGACGCTGGACAGGGCCTTCTGCAGCAGGTGGGTTGCGGAGTGGGCACGCATAACGGCCTTCCGGCGCTCCACATCGATGGAGGCGCAGACGATATCGTCCACATGGATAACGCCACGGTTCAGCTTGCCGTAGTGCAGGTACTTGCCGCCCTTGTCCTTCTGAACATCGGTGACCTCAAAGCGGCTCTCCCCCAGCATGATCACGCCGTGGTCTGCCACCTGACCGCCCATTTCTGCATAGAAGGGGGTCTTATCCAGCACCAGGATGCCGCTTTCGCCGCCGGAGATGGCGCCGGAAACCTCTTCCCCAACGCAGATTGCCAGAACCTTTGCCTCGCTGTTGAAGCAATCGTAGCCCACGAACTGAGTGGGGGTGTTGTCCAGGCCCAGGTCAATGCCGGCCCAGGCCAGGTCGCCCAGAGCCTTCCGGGCCTCTCTTGCCCGAACCTTCTGCTCCTGCATCAGCTTCTGGAAGCCCTCCTGGTCCAGGGTCATATCCTCGTCTGCCACCATTTCCAGGGTCAGGTCAATGGGGAATCCGTAGGTATCGTAGAGCTTAAAGGCGTCGGCGCCGGAGAATTCGGTTTCGCCCTTTGCCTTGTGCTCTGCCAGCATATCGTTGAAAATCTTCATGCCTCCATCAATGGTGCGGGCGAAGTTCTCTTCCTCCACCTTGACCACCTTGGTGATATACGCTGCCCGCTCCCGCAGGTAGGTATAGTGGCTCTCGTTTTCGTGGATCACCGTCTCTACCACCTGATAGAGGAAGGGATGGTTCACGCCCAGGAGCTTGCCGTGACGGGCAGCCCGGCGCAGCAGTCTTCTCAGCACGTAGCCCCGGCCCTCGTTGCTGGGCAGGACGCCATCGGCAATCATAAAGGTGGAGGCGCGGATATGGTCGGTGATGACCCGGAGGGAAACATCCATCTTGACGCTCTGACCGTAGGTAGCGCCGGTGAACTCCGTCACCTTGTTGGTGATGTTCATAACGGTATCCACGTCAAACAGGCTGTTTACATCCTGGCACACAACTGCCAGGCGCTCCAGGCCCATGCCGGTATCGATGTTCTTCTGGGCCAGCTCCGTGTAGTTGCCCTGACCGTCGTTATTGAACTGGGAGAAGACGTTGTTCCAAACTTCCATATACCGGTCGCAGTCGCAGCCCACGGTGCAGCCGGGCTTGCCGCAGCCGTACTTTTCGCCCCGGTCGTAGTAGATTTCGGAGCAGGGGCCGCAGGGGCCGGAGCCGTGCTCCCAGAAGTTATCCTCCTTGCCGAAGCGGAAGATCCGGTCGGCGGGCACGCCCACTTCCTTATTCCAGATATCAAAGGCCTCGTCATCGTCCACGTAGATGGAGGGGTACAGGCGGTTCTTATCCAGGCCCACGACCTCGGTCAGGAACTCCCAGCTCCAGTGGATGGCCTCCCGCTTGAAGTAATCGCCGAAGGAGAAGTTGCCCAGCATTTCAAAATAGGTACCGTGACGGGCGGTTTTGCCGATGTTCTCGATATCGCCGGTGCGGATGCACTTCTGGCAGGTGCACACCCGGTGACGGGGAGGCTCCACTTCCCCGGTGAAGTAAGGCTTCATGGGGGCCATGCCGGAGTTGATCAGCAGCAGGGATGCATCGTTCTGGGGAATCAGAGAAAAGCTGGGAAGACGCAGGTGGCCCTTGCTTTCAAAGAAGGACAGGAACATTTCCCGCAATTCGTTTACGCCGTAAGGCTTTTGGCTCATGGTTTTCTTTACCTCCAAATTTGTCTTTATGCAAAAAATAAACCCCGCCCCTATGGCTAGGGGCGGGGATAATATACCCGCGGTACCACCCTAATTATCCGCAAACGCGGACATCTTGGCTGCTCTGTAACGGGAGCACCCGCTCCGGTCTTCCCGGATGACGCCGGAAGTGGCTTGCAGTTTCCGCACCCGAGGGCTTACACCGCTTCCCTCTCGCTGCAGGGCCGAAACGCTGCTTGGTTTCCGCATTGTCTTTGCATATTCCTAGTTATTTTACCTGCACTGCCGGGATTTGTCAAGCCCCCAAAGACAATTTTGCTTTCTTTTGCAGTCTGCCGAACACAATGAGGAAGGCAGCCAGCTGCACAATAAGGGTGACGAACCAGCTGAGGGGATAGGATACATACAGCATGGTCTGGTTGTGGAATCTGGGGATCTGGAACACGGTGTAAATCCACAGCACCCGAACGCCGCAGATTCCCAGCACCGTGAGGATCATGGAAGTAAAGGATGCGCCGATTCCCCGGAGCGCTCCCGTGAGCACGTCCTGTAGACCAAAAATAAAGTAGGGCAGAATATCCACAAACATCCGGGCCACGCCGATCTGGATGGCCTCCTGGGAGTCCGTAATATACAGGCTCAGCAGCTGGGGAGCAAAGACGCACATCAGGCTGCCAAACAGGAGCCCGGCGATGGTGGCATAGCCCAGGCACAGCCACGTCACCTTTTTCACCCGCCCATACTGCATGGCGCCGCAGTTCTGGCCCACATAGTTTACCGCCGTCTGGTGGAAGCTGTTTTCAATAACGTACATAAATCCTTCCAGGTTGGCAACCGCCGCATTGCCGGAAACGGCAACGGCACCGAAGGAATTCACCGCCGATTGCAGCAGCACATTGGACAGGGAGAACATACAGCTCTGGATGCCCGCCGGAATACCGATGCGCAGCATCTTTCCCAAGGGCTCTGCCCGGAAGCGGAGTTTTTTGAAATACAGCCGGACGCTGTCGGTGCGCCGGGCCATTACCCACAGGATGGCAAAAGCAGACAGAGCCTCGGAAATGGTGGTTGCCATAGCGACCCCATCCACATTCCGGCTCAGGTACTTTACAAACACGATGTTGAGGATGACGTTCAGCACTCCTGCCGCAGTCAGGATGACCAGGGGGGTACGGGTATCCCCTGCCGCCCGCACCATGGCGGCGCAGAAATTATACACCATGTTAAAGGTGATGCCCAAAAAATAGATCTCCATATAGGTTGCTGCCAGGGACAGAACCTCCTCCGGGGTTCCCATGGCCTGGAGAATTTTTCTGGAAAAGCCCACGCCCAGCACCGTCAGGAAAACGCCGCTGACCAGGGCCAGAGGCACGGCGGTATGGACGGTATCGCTGACCTGCTGCCTCTCCTGGCTGCCGATGCCGTGGGCCACCGCCACGCCGGCGCCTACGGAAAGACCGATAAACAGATTGACAATCAGGTTGGTAATGGCGCCCGTTGCGCCCACCGCCGCCACGGACATACTGCCGCAGTAGGCGCCCACCACCACCAGGTCTGCCGCATTAAAAAGCAGCTGCAGGATGCTGGTGAGCATAATGGGAATGGCATAAGTGACTAAGGGCCAGGCAAGGGGCCCATGGAGCATATCGATCTCTTTCCTCATCTAGGTATTCTCCCCCTCTTTCGCGGGGACATTATACATCCATAGAAGGAAAATGTCAAAGGGTAGAAGCAGCAATGGCGCAAAGCGCGCAGCGCCTTGGCCTCCCTACAGGGGGAGCCAAAGCGCAGCGAGACTGGGGAGTCTCTGCACGTTCCGATTACACAACATTTTCATGGAATGATGCAGCCTGACTTTCTACGGTTTTTCTGTTCAACCGGACAGAGTTGTAGCTGAAACGTGAAGACAACTCATCCGTCACACGCTTCGCGTGTGCCACCTTCCCTACTAGGGAAGGCAAGGCGGCTTCGCCGCGCCGTGTCATTGCGAAGCAGCGCGCACGCTCCCCCTCCTGTCATTGCGAACCAGCGCGCAGACTGGTGTGGCAATCTTACGGTAGACTGACCGAGGCAGGTAGTACGCAAAGATTCCCACGGCAGTGACATCGGTCACTGCCTCGGAATGACGAAGTGGAGCGTCATTGCGAACCAGTCCGCAGACTGGTGTGGCAATCTTAGCCCTCCCACCTGTCATTGCGAGGCAGTGCGCAGACTGGTGTGGCAATCTTACGGTAGACTGACCGAGGCAGGTAGTACGCAAAGATTCCCACGGCAGTGACATCGGTCACTGCCTCGGAATGACGAAGTGGAGCGTCATTGCGAACCAGTCCGCCCGCAGGCGTGTACAGAGCGCAACCGCCGAAGGCGGCTCTAAGCGCGAGTAGTCCGCAGAATCCCCCTTCTGTCATTCTGAACCAGCGCGCACGCTCCCCCTCCTGTCATTGCGAACCAGTCCGCAGACTGGTGTGGCAATCTTAGCCCTCCCGCCTGTCATTGCGAGACAGCGCGCAGACTGCCGTGGCAATCCCCCGGACGTTTAGACCGCCAAAGAATTACGCCACGGTTTCTCCTCACCCCGTCACGGCTTCGCCGTGCCACCCCTCCCCACACGGGGAGGGACTTGCAATCCCTCAGTCAGCCTGGCATTTGACAGCTCCCTTTACACAAGGGAGCCTTTGGTTTGCTGCATGAGCTCAATGAATTCCCAGTCTAGAACTTTCCGCTTCTGCCGGAATGGCTGCCGGAGGAATAGCTATGCGAGGAGCTGTTAGACGAGCTGTGGGAGCTGTGATCCTCCTCCTTTGCCCTGGGGGTGCGAGTGACGGTGCGGCGGATGAAGTGATCCGACTGCCGGGTTAAGTGCATAGAGCCGGGGACAATATAGTCATCCGCCTGGTTCTTGGTCATTGCCGAGTGCATGGGGGCAACCAGCACCAGCGCCGTAATGGCGGCGGCAAACACGCCGGGAAGGAAGAAGAGTATGGAAAAGCTCTTTTCGCCGTTTCCTTCCTCCTCGCTGCCCAGAGGTGTACCTGCCTGGGCCAGGGCCAGATCCTCCTGGCAGACATTCAGATATTCATTGAAGGCGCTGTACCAGTCGTTATCCTTCAGGGAAGGCAGAATCCGCTCCTCCATCCGGTCCCGGGCATACTCCGTAAAGGCGTAATTTCCCCAGTCGCCGTTAAAATCCAGGGTATAGTCCCTTGCCTCCATGCTGATAAAGAAGGTCGCGGCATCCCGGTTTTCCCCGTAGCCCAGGTTGTAGGTATCGAACAGATCGATGAGAACATCGGAAATCTCCGGTTGGCTGCCATAACGGGTATAATCCTGAACGGCAATGATATAAATTCCGATTTCGTATTCTTCGCTGAGCTCCTGAGCTCTACTTTCCAGGGCCGTCTTCTGATCCTGGGTCAGCAGGCCTGCGGCATCGGTGACATAGCTCAGGCTATCGGCCATGGCGGGAACCGCCAGCAGAAACACCACTGCCAGGGTGAGCACTACAAGCATTAATCGTTTCATGCCTTCCCCTCCTTATAAAAACAGCCAGCCCAGCAGCGCCGTAGCTGCGGCAAAGGCAATGCCCACAAAGCCCCACAGGCGCTTTTTATCAATGGGCAGGTCGCCAATGAGCTTGCCGGTCTGCCCGTTCATGGCGAAAAGGAAGCTTTTCCCCTGCCACTGGGTAGACAGCAGCCATACGGGCAGCAGGGCATACTGGACGCTTCCCGGGTGAACATTCAGCTTTTTCCGGTCGGTGACGCAGGTTTCGTAGCCCAGAACCGTATCCCGCACGGCGTTTTCCGCACTGGTCTGGCACCGGGCCCGGGCACGGGCGCTGCTGTCATCCTTGGAAATGTCGTATTTATCCGCCAAAAATCCCGGCAGGTAGGACATGGAGAAGGGCTTTAGGCCGCTATAGTCGTAGGGCTCGATGGCATCCATGTGCCCATCGGGCATTTTGGACGCTCCGTCCACCGGGACTTTGTCAAAATCCAGGCTGCCCTGGCGGTGCACCAGGAAGTGATCCGTCTCCGTGATGATTTCGTCCCGGGTGGTGTGGCTGTGGGACCGGGTGGCGGAGAAGGTCATATCCGCATCCACCTTGGCGCTATAGAGCCAGAAGGGCACATACACGCCCTTAATTTCCTGAATGTGGCTATCCGACAGGAAGGACTTGGGCAGGATGGGCTTGTGGCTATAGTGCTTTTTCAGGGCCGCCACGGCATCCTCTTTCGTCTTCACAAAGGGAATGATGTAGTCCGGCTTCTTTGTCCCGGAAAGTCTGTCGGGAATCACCGTGGGATTGCCGCAATAGGGGCAGGACGTGGCAGCGGTAGTCTCCTCACAGATCAGCTCCGCTCCGCAGGTGGAGCAGGTGTAGGCTTTCAGCTTTTGGGCATCCGCGCCCCAGTCGCTGCCGGCATCGGAAACATCCCAGTTTTCGTCTATCTGGGGGGATTCCTCCTCAGGCTCGGCCTTCTGGGGGTTCTTCATGGCCTCTATTTCTTCCAGGGTATAGCTGCTGCCGCAGTAGTCGCACTCCAGCTTGCCGCTTTGCTGACTGTAGTGCAGCGGGCCCGTGCAGGCGGGGCACTGATACTGTACCGTTTCGTTGGGCATAGGGCACCTCCTGTTACTTCACAACGTCTCCATCGTCAAAAGGATCCCCGCACTCCGGGCAGAACTTGGGGGGATGCTTGGGGTCTTCCGGCTCCCAGCCGCACTTATCACACTTATAAAGGGGCTCGGAGGCGGGCTTTTTGGCACCGCATTGGGTGCAGAATTTGCCCTTGTTCACTGCGCCGCAGCTGCACTTCCATCCGTTTTCCGGCTTCTTTGCGCCGCACTCCGGGCAGAAGTTGCCGGTGGCCTCGGTGCCGCACTGGGGGCAGTGCCAGGTATCGGCCTTGGGAGCCTCCTGGGGGGCCTGCCGGGCAGCGGGAGTCTGGTAAACGGGGGCCTGCGCGCCCATCTGGAACAGGCCCTGGGTATTCACCCCGCCGGCATTGTTTGCCATATTCATTCCCGCAAAGGCCATCATGGGGCCCGTTGCGGTATTCTTGGCAGCGGCCTCCATGGCGTTGGCGGTGGCATCCACCATCCGGCCTGCGGCTGCGTTGCCGCCGCCCAGGAAGACGGACTGCTGCATATCCTTCAGCCGCTTCTCATCCTCCGGGGTGGCGCTGACGGAGGATACGCCGAAGGAGACGATTTCCAGCCCCCGCTTGCCCCGCCACTGGTTGGACAGCACCTCATTGAGGGCATCGGCAATCTCCATGGTGTGCATGGTCAGCTCCGTGTAGCCCACGCCCTGGGCGGAAATCTTTCCGAAGGCGGGCTGCAGGGCGGTCATCAGCTCGCTTTTCAGGGTGGAGTCCAGCCGGTCCCGGCTGAATTCCCCGGTAAAGTTGGCACAGACATTCTTATAGAACAGCACGGGGTCACATATCCGGTAGGAATATTCGCCGAAGCAGCGAATGCCCACATTGGTGCGGAAGCCGATATCCGGATCAACCACCCGGAAGGGCACCGGCGTTGCCGTGCCGTATTTGTTGCCGAACAGCTCCTTGGTATTGATGTAGAACACCTGCTGATTCTTGGCAGGCTCTCCGCCGAAGGTGAAGCGGCGGCCGAAGGCAGCAAAGCTATCCTTGACGGAAGTGCCCAGGGCGCCGGAGAAGATGCTGGGCTCGGTGGAGGAATCATAGACGAATTCCCCGGGCTCGGCACAGATTTCCGCAACCTTCCCCTGATCCACAATGAGCATACACTGCCCATCCGCAACGGCGATCACAGAACCGTTGGAGATAATGTTGTCATCGCCCTTGTTTGCCCCCCGGGAGGTCTTCTTTTTTGCTCTTACCGCCAGGATATTCTCCGGCAGCGCATCGCAATAAAAGTATTCCTTCCACTGATCCTTTAAAATTCCACTGGCAGAAGCCATGGCAGCTCTTACAAGGCCCATAGTCATTACTCCTTTGTTGTTTGATGAGAAGGAGAAAGCGTCCCCTCTTTGGGTACATTTTACCAAATATTTTTATAAAAAGCAACAGGTATGTGGGGATTTTGGTGTGTCATATCTTAAGTTTTTTGTGTTTCGTCCCAAGAAACCCGGAGGCGTACCGTTCAACCAGAGCTGTACCACGCCCGAGATTGCCACGGCAGTGTGCGCACTGCCTCGCAATGACGAGGAAGGGCAGCGTGCGCGCTGGGAGAGCAATGACGAGGAAGGGCAGCGTGCGCGCTGGGAGAGCAATGACGAAGGTAGGGGGCGTGCGCGGGGAAAGCAATGACGACGGTAGGGCGGCGGACAAGTTCTTCGCGGTTGACTTTACAAAGCTCTTTCCTTATAATAAACCTATATTTCTTTCGGAGGAAGCCTATGCAATTATCTGTTTCCGGCCTGTCTCAGCGGTACGGGCGCTGGGGGGGAAACCTGTGGTTTGCGTCCCTGATTTTCCTGCTGCTGCCGGTTTACCTGGGATTTTATAATACCGCCGCCATCCCGGCGCTTAAAATCGGGCTGCTGGCCCTTTCTTTCACGGCTTACCTGCTCCTGGCCCTGAAAATTTATATTCTGGACGGACACTCCAAAAAAGAGCTGCTGCTCTATTCCCTGGTGTTGGCGCTCATCACCCTGGGGGTGGTGTTCTCCGGAACCAGGAGCCTTTTCAGCGTATTTCTTCTGGCCCTGGGGGCAAAGGATGTGCCCTTCTCCAAAATCGCCAAGGTGTGCCTGGGCTTTTTTGCCGGGGTGCTGGTGCTCAATGGCATACTGGTGCTCACCGGCGTGCTGGAGGATACCCTGGTCATCCGGGGAGAGGCCTGGGGCTACGGCAATGTGCGCCATACCCTTGGCTTCGGCTACCCCAATACCCTGGCCCTGTGGTTTATGCTGGCGGTGTTTGCCCTGCTCCTGCGGCCCAAAAAGGGCGTGTATCCCTGGCTGCCCGCCCTGGCCCTGAGCCTTGCCGCCTTTGCCCTGACAGACAGCAAAGCCGCCTTCTTCAGTTCCCTGCTGGCGCTCCTGCTCTGGGCAGTGCTATATCGGCTCCCCCTGAAGGGCAAAGCCGCAGGGCTGACGGCAGCGGGCCTGCTGGCCCTGATCGCCCTTATTTACACCCTGCTGTCCCTTCTCTACACGCCGGACAGCCGGATTCTGGAACTGTGCAATACCCTCCTGTCCCAGCGCCTCGGCTACTCCGCCCAGGGGCTGCGAACCTTCGGCGTTTCCCTGTTTGGGGCTCATGTGGACTTTGGCTGGGACCCGGTGGACAGCCTGTATACCTACGGCCCCATCTGCCTGGGGCTTATTCCAAGTTTCCTGTATTTTGCCCTGGCCCTGTGGAGCACCTACCGGGCAGCCAGCCGGGGAAAATGGGAGATTGCCGCCGTCGCCATTGCGGCAGGGCTGTACTGCACCATGGAGTATAGCCTCATCAATCCGGTGCTTTGCACGGTTTTTGCGGCCTGCGCCCGGCTGGATGACGGGAAAAGTGAGACGCAAAACGTATAAAAATATCGATTATTGGCGGTTTGACAGAAGCATCCCACTGGATTCCGGGTTTTTTTGGCGTTATTTTACCGGATTGTCTATTGCTATTGTGCGCCTGATAATGGTATAATACCTAAGTACGATGTCCGGGCAACCGGAGAAAAAAAGAATATTGAAGCGAGGTAAATCATTGATGATTACGTACGGAGAGAATATCAAGATTTTCTGCGGCAACTCCAATCGCGAATTCGCCGAGGGTATCTGCAAGAACCTGGGCGTTGAGCTGGGTAAGGCCGAAGTGAAGACCTTTGCCGATGGCGAAGCTTCCGTCAGCCTGCTGGAAACCGTCCGCGGAGCCGATGTTTTCCTGGTTCAGTCCACCTGCAAGCCCGTAAACGACAACCTCATGGAGCTTCTCGTGATGTGCGACGCCTGCCGCCGTGCTTCCGCCGGGAGAATCACCGCCGTTATTCCCTACTTCGGCTACGCCCGCCAGGATCGGAAGGCCAAGAGCCGCGACCCCATCTCCGCAAAGCTGGTTGCCAACATGATCACCGCCGCCGGTGCAGACCGGGTGCTGACCATGGATCTTCACGCCGCTCAGATTCAGGGCTTCTTTGATATTCCCCTGGACCACCTGCTGGGCAACCCCACCTTCGTCAATTATTTCCTCGATAAATTCCCCGAAAATCAGTATAACCACGATGATTTTGTGGTTGTCTCCCCCGATGTGGGCTCCGTGGGCCGCGCCCGTGCCTTCGCCGCCAAGGTGCACATGGGTCTGGCAATTGTGGATAAGCGCCGCCAGAGAGCCAACGTGTGCGAAGTGATGAACGTCATCGGTGACGTAAGGGGCAAGACGTGCCTCCTGTTTGACGACATGGTGGATACCGCCGGTTCTCTGTGCAACGCCGCCAAGGCTCTGGTGGAAATCGGCGGTGCAAAGGAAATCTACGCCTGTGCCACCCACGGCGTGCTCTCCGGCCCGGCTTACGACCGGATTGAGGAGAGCCCCATTAAGGAAATGGTCTTCCTGAACACCATTCCCCAGGTGGGCAACACTGCCAGCGGCAAGATCAAGTTCCTGGATGTTTCCAATGTGTTCGCCCGTGCCATTGAGCACGTTCACGGCGGCACCTCCATTGCCGATCTGTTCTGATGCAGGGAGAAAACAATCGCTGGCTCATTGTGGGCCTGGGAAACCCCGGCCCGGAATATGCCAAAACCCGGCACAACATCGGCTTTCGGTGCATTGACCTGATTGCCGACAAGCTGGGCTGCCGGATCGACAAGGCCAAGTTTGAGGGTCTTTACGGTCAGACGGACTATCACGGCTTCCGGCTGTACCTGTTAAAGCCCCTGACCTATATGAATCTTTCGGGCAGGGCTGTATTGCAGCTGAGCGCCTATTTTCAGATTCCCCCAGAGCGGATCATCGTCCTCTTTGACGATATCTCCCTGGAGCCCGGACGTCTGCGGGTACGTCCCAACGGCTCTGCCGGCGGGCACAACGGCATGAAAAGCATCATTGCCGAGCTGGGAAGCCAGGATTTCCCCAGGGTGAAGATCGGCGTGGGGGCAAAGCCCCACCCGGATTTTGATCTGGCAGCCTGGGTGCTCTCCACCTTCTCCGCCCAGGAGGAAAAGGCGCTGGCAGTTTCCCTGGAAAACGGGGCTCAGGCCGCCCTGACCCTTCTGGAAGAGGGCGTCCCCGCCGCCGCCAACAAATTTAACGGAAGCCACCCCTGAGGCTTTCTTCGAGACACGAAACGGAAAGAGATTTGTTCTCTTTCCGCTTTGTGCCGTGGAGAGAAAATAGTCTCTGGGCGTTGCGATTATGCAGCGTTTTCGCTGAATGATATAGCCTCCGGGTTTCCCATTCAACCGGACAGCGTTATTCCTGCGGCGTGTAAACAACTCATCCGTCACACGCTTCGCGTGTGCCACCTTCCCTACTAGGGAAGGCAAGGCGGCTTCGCCGTGCCGCCCCCCCTCCCCACGCGGGGGGACTTGCAATCCCGCACTTTAAAACAACGAGGTATCTTCTATGGAAAATCCTTTACTCTTTCTGCTGAAAACCATTCCGGAATATGCTTCCCTGGTGGAAAGCCTGAAATCGGATCAGACCGCTGCCGTCACGGGCATCGGGCAGATCAACCGGAGTCACATTATTGCAGGGCTATACCAGGACGTGGGGCGGCCCATTGCCATTTTGTGCCAGGATGATATGGCTGCCCGGCGAATCCAGGAGGAGCTGAAATGCTTTCTGGGGCTCACCGCGCCCATTCTGCCCGGGCGGGATCTGTGCTTCTACGATGCCGCCGTGGCCTCCCGGAGCTGGGAGCAGAAGCGTCTGCGGCAGCTGGATGAATGGAACCGTGGGAGTGTGCCCATTGAGATTTTCACCTGGGAGGCTCTGAGTCTGCGCACCATGCCCCCCGAAACCCTCCGCTCTGCCTGCATCTGCCTGGAGGTGGGCCAGGAATATTCCCTGGAAGAACTATCTGCCCGGCTTGTTTCCGCCGGCTACAGCCGCTGCGGCATGGTAGAAGGGCCGGGGCAGTTTGCCCTCCGGGGCGGCATTGCGGATGTCTATTCCCCCGGAGAAGACCAGCCCGTCCGGCTGGAATTTTTCGGAGACGAGCTGGACACCATGGGCTACTTTGACCCGGACACCCAGCGCCGGAGTGAAAACATCTCCTCCGTGCGGCTGCTGCCGGTGGGAGAAACCCTGCCGGGTCTGGCCCCCGGTGGAGAGGCAGGGCTGCAAAAGGGGCTGCAAAGCCTGCTTTCCCGGCAAAAGCGCCGGAAGCACCCCAATGAACTGTTGATGCAGACCCTCCAAAAGGATCTGGAAAAGCTGGAAAATGGGGTGCACAGCTCTGCATGGGACCGGTATATGGCCCTTGTCTACCCGGAATTTACCTGCGCTTTCGACTACGCCCCCATGAATACCCTTTGGGTGCTCTGCGACCACAGCAGCCTCAGCCGCACCGCCAAAAACCGCACGGAGGAAATGGGGCTGCTGCTGGATAGCCTGCTAAACGGCGGTCAGGTAGCCGGAGAGCTCTGCGACTTTGTATGCCAGTGGGAGGACTTTACCCCCAAACTCCGGGGCAAGACCGCGGTGTATTTTGATGCCTTCGGCGGCAGCGCCTACCCGGAGGACTGCCCGCCCAAAATCCTGCTGCCCATCACCGCCAAGCAGCTGCCCTCCTACGGCGGCAACCTGGATGCTGCGGTGAGCGACATGAGCCACTATCAGAAGATGGAGTTCGGCACCCTGGTGCTCTGCGGCACCCGCCACCGGGCGGAGCTGATGCAGCAGATGCTGCGGGAAAAGAACCTATCCGCCTTCCTTGCAATTCCCCTGGAATCCCTGCCCAAGGCCGGGCAGATTCTCCTGAGCGACGGCACTCTGCCCTACGGACTGGAATATCCCCTTTCCAAGCTGGCGGTGCTGACGGAAGGCCAGCTGATTGCCAAAACGGAACCCCGGCGGAAGGCCCCGGCGAAAAAGGGCTCCACCAACCGGCAGAAACTAAAGGCCTTTACAGACCTGACCCCCGGGGATCTGGTGGTCCACGACAACTACGGCATTGGCCGCTTTGTGGGCATGGAGCAGATCAAGGTGGGCGCTGCCGTAAAGGACTACATTAAAATTGCCTACCAGGGCACTGATACCCTCTTTGTCCCCGCCACCCAGCTGGATCTGGTGAGCAAGTATATCGGCGGCGGCGAGGAGGCCAACGTCCGGCTGAATAAAATCGGCTCGGATGCCTGGCAGAAAACCAAGGCCAAGGCCCGGAAGGCCGCCAAGGATATGGCTGGGGAGCTGATTCAGCTCTACGCCGCCCGGAAACGGCAGTCCGGCTATGCCTTCTCCGCCGACGCCCCCTGGCAACGGGAATTTGAAGATAACTTCCCCTATCCGGAAACCGACGACCAGCTGCGGTGCATTGCGGATATCAAAAAGGACATGGAGTCCCCCACCCCCATGGATCGCCTGCTCTGCGGCGATGTGGGCTTCGGCAAAACCGAGGTTGCCCTCCGGGCGGTGATGAAAGCGGTGATGGACGGCAAGCAGGTGGCGATTCTCGTGCCCACCACGGTGCTTGCCCAGCAGCACTACCAGACGGCGGTATCCCGCTTCCGGGGCTTCCCGGTGAATATCGATGTGCTCAGCCGCTTCCGCACCCCCAAGCAGCAGGCCAAAACCCTCCAGGAGGTGCGCAGCGGCAATGTGGACCTGATCATCGGCACCCACAAGCTGCTGCAAAAGAGTGTGCAGTTTAAGGATTTGGGACTGCTGATCGTGGACGAAGAGCAGCGCTTCGGCGTGACTCACAAAGAACGGCTGAAGGAAATCTCCAAAGGGGTGGACGTGCTGACCCTCTCCGCAACCCCCATCCCCAGAACGCTGAACATGGCCCTGTCGGGCATTCGGGATATGTCCACCATTGAGGAGCCCCCAGCTGACCGGTATCCCGTGCAGACCTTTGTTATGGAATTTAACCCCGCAGTGATTGACGATGCCATCCGCCGGGAGATTGAGCGGGGCGGGCAGGTATTTTACCTCCACAACCGCACGGAGACCATCGACCAGTGCGCCAGCGCCCTGCAAAAGCGCATCCCCGGTCTGCGGGTGGGCATTGCCCACGGACAGATGACCGAGGACGCCCTGGGGGACGTGATGAGCGACATGGCAGAGGGGGAAATTGATGTGCTGGTGTGCACCACCATCATTGAAACCGGCCTGGATATCCCCAACGCCAACACCCTGATCATTGAAAACGCCGACCGGTTCGGCCTGAGCCAGCTCCACCAGCTCCGGGGCCGGGTGGGCCGTTCCACCCGCCATGCCTACGCCTACTTTACCTACCGTCCGGACAAGAACCTGACGGAGGTTGCGGAAAAGCGCCTGAGCGCCATCCGGGACTTTGCGGAGTTCGGCTCCGGCTTTAAAATCGCCATGCGGGATCTGGAAATCCGGGGCGCGGGCAACCTTTTGGGTGCGGAGCAATCCGGTCACATGATGAGCGTGGGCTACGATATGTATTTAAAGCTCCTGGACGAGGCCGTGCTGGAAGAAAAGGGCGAAGCCCCCAAGGGCCCGGACTGCACCGCCGACCTGAACGTCACCGCCAACGTAGACCCGGAGTATGTCTCCCGGGGCGAGGAGCGGATGGACCTGTACCGCCGGATGGCTGCCGTGCGCAGTCAGGAGGACGCCGACGATCTGCTGGACGAAATCGTAGACCGCTACGGAGAGCCACCCAAGGGCGTGCTGAACCTCATCGACATTGCCCTGCTCCGGGCCCAGGCCCGGGCCGTGGGGGTGAAGGACATCCGCCAGAAGGGAGACGATGTGCTCTTTGTGCTGACGAACCTGAACTTCGAGGCCGTGGGAGCCCTGTGCGCCGACCCGGACTACAAAACCAGGGTCACCTTCCTGGCAAACGCCAAAGAGCCCACCCTGCGGCTGAAGCTTGCCCCCGGAGCGGACAGCCTGAAGCAGTGCAAGGTGTTCATCAGCCGGTATACCGCAGTGTGCAAGTAAATTGTATCCCTCCCCACACGGGGAGGGACTTGCAATCCCTCAGTCAGCCTAGCGGCTGACAGCTTCCTTTACACAAGGGAGCCGAGGGCGTACCATTCAACCAGGGCTGTACCACGCCCGAGATTGCCACGGCAGTCTAGCGCCGCAGCGCTGTGCAGAGCGCAACCGCCGAAGGCGGCTCTTAGCGCGGAGCAGTGCGCACTGCCTCGCAATGACGGGGGGAGGGGCAGTGTGCGCACTGCCTCGGAATGACGGAAAAGGTGTCATTGCGAACCAGTCCTCAGACTGGTGTGGCAATCTTACGGTAGACTGACCGAGGCAGGTAGTACGCAAAGATTCCCACGGCAGTGACATCGGTCACTGCCTCGGAATGACGAAGGCGCGCAGCGCCTTGGCCTCCCTACAGGGGGAGCCAAAGCGCAGCGAGACTGGGGAGTCTCTGCGCGTCCCGATTATACAACGTTTCCGTTGAATGGCGCGGCCTAACTTTCTACGGTTTTTCTGTTCAATGGGACAGAGTTATTGCTGAAACGTGAAGACAACTCATCCGTCACACGCTTCGCGTGCGCCACCTTCCCTACCAGGGAAGGCACGGCGGCTTCGCCGCGCCCTGTCAAAAGCGAACCACTACGCCCGCAGGCGTGTACAGAGCGCAACCGTCGCAGGCGGCTCTTCGCGCGAGTAGTCCGTAGACTGGTGTGGCAATCTTGACCTCCCCCTGTCATTGCGAACCAGTCCGCAGACTGGTGTGGCAATCTTACGGTAGACTGACCGAGGCAGGTAGTACGCAAAGATTCCCACGGCAGTGACATCGGTCACTGCCTCGGAATGACGAAGTGGAGCGCAGCGCCTTGGCCTCCCTACAGGGGGAGCCAAAGCGCAGCGAGACTGGGGAGTCTCTGCGCGTCCCGATTACACAACGTTTCCGTTGAATGGCGCGGCCTAACTTTCTACGCTTTTTCTGTTCAACGGGACAGAGTTATTGCTGAAACGTGAAGACAACTCATCCGTCACACGCTTCGCGTGTGCCACCTTCCCTACCAGGGAAGGCAAGGCGGCTTCGCCGCGCCACCGCTGACTACTAGGGAGGGACTTTTTTCCTTACGGTTACATAAAACCAGTTGTTCTTCTTCTCCATTTATGATATACTTTTCCTGTACCCTATTTTGACCTGCTTTTCAGGAGGCACAGCATTCTATGGATAAAGATATCTTCTCCCCGGAAGAGGAACTGGATGACGATGCCTTTCTGGCATCCCTGGAAGATCTGCTGAAAGAGCCCGAAGAAACGGCGAAACCCCAGCAGGAGGAACCCCCAAAGCCCCAACCGGAAAAGAAACAAAACCGAAACAAGAAATGGTTAAAGGCCCTGGTGTGCGGGGTGCTGGCTCTGGCAGTTGCCGGGGGCGGCATTTTCGCCTTTCTCACTCTGAAAGACCCCTATCACCGAAAGATTGTGGATGGGGTCAGTTTTGGCACGGTGGACCTGTCCAATATGACCAAGGGACAAGCAAAAAAAGCTCTGAACGCGGCTTATAAAAATCCTACCATGACCGTTTCCTTCCCGGACTTCGGGCTGCCCTTGGAAGAATCCGGCAGCTCCGTGAGCCTGAGTTGCCTGAGCATCACCCCGGATGGGGCGGGAGCCTACGTAGACACCGCCGGGGCCCTCCAGGCGGCCTATGCCGTTGGGCGGACGGAAGAAGCCCAGGGCGTCACCGCGATCCCCTTTGCGGACTTTCTGACCCTGGATACCCAGGCCCTTCGGCAGAATGTGGTGAACTTTGAGGAGCAGCTGCAAAGCTACACCGTTCCCCACACCGCCTACTTAGAAGGAGACAAGCCAGATGTGACAGATCCCAAGGCTGTCCCTCAGACCTTGGTCATCACCCCCAGCCAGGCAGGGCCCAAAATCGACGGAGACACCCTGTACGAAGACCTGCTGGCCGCCTATCAGGCTGGAAATCTCAGCTGCACCTACTCCGGGTCTGTTACCAAAACCACCCCGGAGCTTGCGGACCTGCAAAGCATCTACGACGAGAATTGCTTCGCCGCCCAAGAGCCCTCCATTGACAAGCAGACTCTGGAGGTCACCCCGGGAAAGCGGGGCTATGAATTTGACGTTGCCGATGCCACCAAGCGGATGCGTCAGCAGGGAAACAAAGATCTTCGCATTCCCCTGACCATTACCCAGCCCACGATTTCCGACGATGACGTCTACTTCCAGGACGTTCTGGGCCACTGCGAAACGCCCTACAGCAACAACCCCAAGCGGATCGTGAATTTGGGGCTGGCCTGCAAAGCCCTGGACGGTCTGATTTTGCAGCCGGGGCAGGAATTCTCCTACAACGACACCCTGGGAGAGCGCACGGCGGAAAAAGGCTATCAGCCCGCCCCCGCCTACTCCGGAACCACGTTGGTTGACTCCCTGGGCGGCGGAATCTGCCAGGTAAGCAGCACCCTGTATCTTGCCAGCGTATACGCAGAGCTCACCATATTGGAGCGGGTGAACCACGGCTACCCGGTGCACTACATTCCCTACGGCATGGATGCCACGGTAAACTGGGGCTTTACGGATCTCAAAATGCGGAACGATTCCGATCTCCCTGTGAAAATCCACGCGGAGGAATCCGACGGCTACGTCCGGGTGGAGATTCTGGGCACGGAAACCCGGAACTACGATATTGAAATGAGCTACAGCGTAGGCGGACGGTACGTGAAGACCTTCATGACCAAAAAGGACAAGGAAACCGGCGAGGTGATTTCCAAGGAGCCCGTGGCCCTGTCCGCCTATATGGAGGATGTATTCCAATAAAGCTATGATATTTTCTTTGTACAAAGGCTCCCTGAGAGGGGAGCCTTTTGCGTCCCCCTTCCATCAGCGAGTGTACCGGCGTCCGCGAACAAGCTGTCATTACGAGGCAGGGTAGTATGCGCGCTTGAGAAGCAATGACGCGGGGCGCGCAGCGCCTTGGCCTCCCTACAGGGGGGCTGTCGAGCAAAGCGAGACTGGGGAGTCTCTGCGCGTCCTGATTACACAACGTTTCCGTTGAATGGCGCGGCCTAACTTTCTACGGTTTTTCTGTTCAACGGGACAGAGTTATTGCTGAAACGTGAAGACAACTCATCCGTCACACGCTTCGCGTGTGCCACCTTCCCTACTAGGGAAGGCAAGGCGGCTGCGCCGCGCCCTGTCATTGCGAACCACTAGTACAGAGCGCAACCGCCGAAGGCGGCTCTTAGTAGTTCTCAGGCTGGTGTGGCAATCTTGACCTCCCCCTGTCATTGCGAACCAGTCCTCAGACTGGTGCGGCAATCTTACGGTAGACTGACCAAGGCAGGTAGCACGCAAAGATTCCCACGGCAGTGACATCGGTCACTGCCTCGGAATGACGAAGTAGAGCGCAGCGCCTTGGCCTCCCTACAGGGGGGCTGTCGAGCAAAGCGAGACTGGGGAGTCTCTGCGCGTCCTGATTACACAACGTTTCCGTTGAATGGCGCGGCCTAACTTTCTACGGTTTTTCTGTTCAACGGGACAGAGTTATTGCTGAAACGTGAAGACAACTCATCCGTCACACGCTTCGCGTGTGCCACCTTCCCTACTAGGGAAGGCAAGGCGGCTTCGC